>CAZWGW010000314.1:0-7746 GCA_964633565.1 uncultured Planctomycetaceae bacterium | reverse complement strand
CGTCCACTAATCTCGACCGGCAGGTCCTGGCCGAAGTGCCGCACCAGCAGTTGATGCCGGCAGGTCACCGCCTCGCAATAGTCGGCCATCCGCTTCAATGCCGCCAGCGACATCTCCTTCCCGGATTCCGGCTGCTGGTCGATCATGAACTGCCACGTCCGCAGGTCCTTGCCGCTGTAGAACAGGCAGCACTCCGCCTCCAGTCCGTCGCGTCCGGCGCGGCCGCTCTCCTGCTGATAATGCTCCAGCGACTTGGGCATCGCCGCGTGCACCACGAACCGCACATCCGGCTTGTCAATCCCCATGCCGAAGGCGATCGTGGCGACGATGATCCGCACCCGGTCCTCAATAAACGCCTCCTGGTTCGCCTTGCGGTCCGCCTCCGGCAGGCCGGCGTGGTACGGCCTCGTGCTGTAGCCGAGTTCATTGAGCTCGGCGCTCAGTGAGTCGACGTCCTTTTTGGCAATCGTATAGATGATTCCCGACTGGTCCGCGTGCCGGTCGAGTACTTCGCGGACCTGCGAGATCAGGTCGCGCCGCCGGTCGACACGATAGGTCAGGTTCGGCCGGTCGAAGCTGCCGATCAGCACTTCCGGTTCGCGCAACCGGAGCTGCTCCGTGATATCGTGCCGCACGCGGTCGGTGGCCGTCGCCGTATAGGCGTGGACGGCCGTGCCGGGAAACTTCTCGCGCAGCACCTTGAGTTCGCGGTATTGCGGCCGGAAATCGTGCCCCCACATACTGACACAGTGCGCTTCGTCCACCGCAAAGAACGCGACCTTCATCTGCGCGAACAAGTCGAGCAGCCCGGCCAGCGACAGGCGTTCGGGGGCGACATAGAGCAGCTTGAGTTTCCCCGCCTGCAGATCGTCCTTGACGTTCCACTTTTCGGCGGACGACAGGCTGCTGTTGAGGAACGCCGCCGGGATGCCACAGGCGCGGAGTGCATCCACCTGGTCCTTCATCAGCGCGATCAGCGGGGAGATGACGACGGCCGTCCCAGGGAGGCACATCGCGGGAGCCTGATAGCAGAGCGACTTGCCGCCGCCGGTCGGCAGCACGACGAGCGAATCCCGCCCGGCGAGAACGGACTGCATGGCCTGTTCCTGCAGCGGCAGGAACGAGTCATAGCCCCAGAACGTCCTGAGCGCCTCGTGCAGTGTTGCCGCCTGCCCAGCAGTCATGATCGGCGATGCCCCGGTGTGGTGTCCGATCGTACAGCATCGGTGGGGCGATCGCAACCGGGAGCGGCGACAAATTGCGCCGGTTGCAACCCCGATTGTCTGGCTCGATGCCAGCGTCTGCACGTCACAGCATGCACGGCTCGCGCCCGCGGCGAGGGTCCACGTCCGGCGAGTGCTTCGCGCCGGACAGCGACTCCACGCCGCGGGTGTGCCGTCACAGCCGAATGTCCCAAACGGCGACAGATCCCGCGATGACACGCGTCCTGACGAGCGCGATCGACCTACGGCGTGCCGCTGAGGTAGGCGTCGATCTGCGCCTCGAAGTCGGAGTCGGGAATCGCCTCAGGCTTTACGCCCTTCTTCGGCCGCAGCCAGTTATTGAAGATGAAATTGGCGATGCCGTTGCCGGCGCGCATTCCCTCGACGCCGTCGAACCGCCAGTGAACGCCGTTGAACACACGGCTGGCGGCGTTCTCGGCCGCGGCCTGGCTCAGGCTGTCAAACGACCGTGGAATGAGGGGACGCACCATGTTGAACTGGTCGAGCGTGACGCCATTCCATTCATCGGAGACGAACGTGAAAGCAATGGCGTCGGTCTGGTAGAAGTTGGCGAGCGTCTTGAACGCGGCCGCGCCAAAGGTCGCGTGGCCGGACGTGTAGGCCGGAAATGCCGGAGTGAAGTTGGACTCGCCCGGGAAAGGATTGCTGCGGGACGCGCCGAGCGGCGCCCAAGTCGGGTCGGCCACGGTGTCAGGATTGCCGTCCGCGTCGCCCGGGCTTCCGTCACCGGCCAGACGAATCCCACGAATCGGCCGCCAGTAGTCGTATGTGTACTTCGTGTCCCAGGCGCTGATACCGGCATCGCCCATGGCGATATTCAGGAGGGCGAAGAGCCGGGCGTTTTCGTGGACCTTGTTCTTCTGCTGTTCGGCGATCAGTCGGGCAATCTGGTTGTACAGGCGCGGCGGCGTCCCGAGGAGCGGGCTGCCGTTATAGCTCCAATAGAGTGCGATCACGGTTTCGTCAAACGTGCGTTCGGTGCTGTCGACTTTGCCCAGTGCCTTCACTTCGTTCAGCGCGAAGGCGTATTCCTCGCTGTCGATGCCCGGCGGGGGCGCCGCGCGGAAGTCCGTAATGTCGGGCACAGCAAACGGAGTGACGAGGCCGTAGTCAGGGCTGATGAAGCCCTGGGTCGGATGCAGCGGGTCGACATCGTGGTTGCCGACCGCGCCGGTCGGAGTGTAAGTGTGCGGGACATCGGCGCCGTCGCCGGCGCGCAGGTCCAGAATCTGTTCGGCGACAAAGGCCCCCACGGCGATTCCCTTGTTGCGGGCCGGGCGGCTCGCCACGCGTGAGAGCGTCTCCTCCAGCGCGTCGTCGAAAAATGCCTCACCGGAGGGATAGAGGGAGACCAGGACATCATGCGCGGCCTGCGCCACGGCCGCGTCGGCCGAGGCTCCGTTGGCGCCGGGGGCGAGCACGTAGTAGGGGGTGCAGCGCACATCGACGGAGTTATAGGCGTCGAACATCGCCGCGTGCACGATGGCGAGGGCGCGTGCGGACGCCGGGGGCCCCTGAGTCAGGTTCAGGGCGTCGCCCGGCGCTTCGGGGCCGGTATGGTCAATCACATTGGCCTGCAGGGCGACGGCATTCCACTCAAGGATTACGTCGACCGGCTTGGCGGCGTGTGCGGTCGACTGCGTGACGACGAGCAATGCGGCGCATAGTGACGGCATGGACAGGAGGGACTTCATGGCAGACTCCGACGAGGATGGGTGACCCAGTGGTGAGAAATGCGCACAGATCGGGAAATCAGCCTATCCGTCCCTCGGGGAAAGTCAACAATACCGATTAGGGGATTTGCGCAAGATTTAATTGCAGCCACAGTATTGCCAAGATTGTGACGCAACCTATTACACAGATTGCAGATACAGACAGAATCTCAATCTGGTTCGGCATGACGTGATTTGGACGACGCGGAAGTGGGGCCCACAACCTTCAATAGGCTCGTCGGTCCCATCCCGGTTCGAAACGCCGCATCGTGGCGGCATCGTCGCGCCCGCGCATGCCGCACTTGATGTACGTCTCGTGCGCCCGCGTCAGCTTGTCGTGATCGAGTTCCACACCGACTCCCGGCGCAGTCGGGACCGCCATTCGTCCGTTGCGGATGGCGAGGTTCGGGCCGGCGATGACGTCGGCCCCTTCCGGCAGCCACGGGTAGTGCGTGTCACTCGGATGCGTGAGTTGAGGAATCAAAGCGCCGATGTGGATCATGGCGGCCATCGTCACGCCGGCGTGGTTGTTGCTGTGCTGGCTGAGCGACCAGCCGATCGACTCGGCGATTGTCCCCAGCGACAGGCAGGCCGGGATGCCGCCCCAGTAGTGGTGATCGCAGAGGACGACGTCAATCGGTTTGTTGACGATCGCGTCCGGAACGTGGTCGAACGACGTGACGCAGGAATTGGTGCTCATGGGGAGACCGGTTTGCCGGCGGACGTCTGCCATCGGCTTCTGGTCGTCGACGGGGTCTTCGTAATACTCCAGCGGCAGGTCGCGCAAGGCCTTGCCGATGCGGACGGCCGTCTCCACGGTCCAGCGGCCGTTGGGGTCGATCCGCAGTTGGTGCTTGCCACCGAAGCGCTCGTTGATGGCCCGCAGCGCCGCCAGTTCGACGTCCGGCGGCAGCACACCGGCCTTGAGCTTGTGGTGGGTGAAGCCCCACTTCTGGTGCCACTGCCAGGCCATTTCGGCCATCGCCTCGGGCGTGCGGACCTCGCCCCACACATCCAAGGCACGGTCGCCGCGGCCCCGATCGTCGACCAGTCGTGAATCGTCGAGCACACGGGGATGGTCAGCGGCATAACGGAAGAAGAGGTACGACGAGAACTCGACTTCGTCGCGGACCGGTCCGCCGAGCAATCGGCTCAGACTGAGATTAGTGGCGCGGCCGACGGCGTCGAGGCACGCCAGTTCGATGCCGGCCCAGGTTCGGGCGCCGAGTTCCTGCACTTCTCCGGCCAACGAGCGGTACGCGGCCGCACTCTTGCCAAGGACGATGTCGCGGCATTTCTCAAGTGAGCGAGTGCGTTCTTCGCCGCCGTGCGTCTCGCCGATGCCGGTGATGCCGTCGGCCGTGCCGATTTCGACGATGTTCCGCAGAAAGTAGGGTCCGTGACAGCCCGAGGCGGCGAGGATCGGCGGATCGGGCAGCGCAAGCGGAGTGACCTTGAGCGACGTGATCGTCAGATCGGACGCGGCCGCGTCGGGAAGCGCGCCCGAGGCGAGTTCAGGCCGGTGTGCAAGCCAGGGGAAGAGCGACGTGCCGCCCAAAGCGGTGAGGAATCGGCGACGATTCGTCATGGGGACCTCCCGTTCAGTGCGCGTCCGTCAATGATCGTGCAGTTCGCGGCGGTGCGTTTCGGTCGCCAGCCACACCGACACAATGGTCACGGCGGACAGCAGAATCAAGTAAACGACGACGGGCCACGGGCGGCCGTCGCTCCACTTGAGCAGCGACGCGGCAATGAGGGGCGCCAGTCCTCCGGCAAACGGCGAGGCGAGCTGGTAGCCGATCGAGGCCCCTGAGTAGCGGACTTCCGTGCCGAACAGTTCTGCGAGGAACGCCCCCTGGGGCGCGTACATGGCGGCGTGGATCACGAGAGCGATCGCAATTGCGGCATAGATTGCCGCGGTGGAACGTGTGTCGACGAGCACGAAGAACGGCGCTGCGAACAGCGCCAGTCCGATGGCGCCGCCGATGTACACGGGTCGGCGGCCCAGACGATCGGAGAGCAGGCCGAACAACGGAATCACGAAAAACTGGACGCCGGACGCAAACAGCACGGCGCCGAGCATGGTTGATTGTTCCAGCTTCAATTGCCCGGTGGCATAGGTCAGGATGAAAACCGTGAAGATGTAGAAACAACCGTTTTCGGCGAAGCGCGCCCCCATCGCCAGCAGCGTATTGCGGGGGTAGCGGCGAATGACCTCGAAGAACGGGGTCTTGACCGCCGGCCGGGCGTCGCGCAGCCGCGTGAAGAGCGGCGACTCGAGTACCTGCAGGCGGATGAACAGCCCCACGCCCAGCAGCACGATCCCGAGCAGAAACGGCACGCGCCAGCCCCAGCTCAGAAACGACTCGGACGGCAATCGACGAAACAGGCTGTAAACCCCGTTCGCCAGGAGCAGTCCCGCCGGGACGCCGGCCTGGACCCAACTGCCGTACAGGCCGCGCCGTCCGCGGTGACCGTGTTCCACGGCCATCAGCACCGCGCCGCCCCATTCACCTCCGACGCCGAAACCCTGGACAAACCGCAGCAGCACGAGGAGCAGCGGCGCAAAGGGGCCAAACTGATCGTAGGTCGGCAGGAGTCCGATGCAGAACGTGGCGACGCCCATCAGCATGAGCGTCGTGACGAGCATCGACTTGCGGCCGATCCGGTCGCCGAAGTGGCCGAACACGACGCCGCCCACGGGCCGGGCGAAGAAACCGACGGCATAGGTGCCGAACGCGGCCATCGTCCCCGTCCACGGATCAAACGTCGGAAAGAACAACTGGTTGAAAACCAGGGCGGAGGCCGTGCCGTAGAGGAAGAAGTCGTACCACTCAATCGTCGTGCCAATGAAGCTGGCGAGTACGACGCGCGTGACGGGGACGGAGGGGGCGTCGCGAAGTTCATCCATCGAGTTGTCGGTGGGATGCAAGGCGCGTGTCCCGGAGGGGGGGGCGTGAGGAGGCACGATCGTATCGAGGTCGGGGGTGGGAGGCGACTCACCGAGTTCGCCAAGGAACTTTCGGGCGCCCGAATTCCGGCGAATTCGGCTATGGTCACGGAGTGACTTGCCGGACCTGCCGCGGCCTGCGATGCTCGCATCCGATGTTCCTGTGAGTTGATGCGATGCCGATTACGCCGCAGAACAATTCCGGCAGCCAGCGTCCGGAACGACGTCGCCGCTCGGACCTCCCCTTCTTTGGGATCATGGGGGGGTTGGGCGGCGTGTATGTCGTGCTGATCGTACTGCTCCTGCTGGCCGACATGTACTACACGTCGCTGAACGACATCGGCGAGACGCTGGCAAAACCCGAGGTCCGCTACGCCATCCGTCTGACGCTGATCTCCTGCACGATTGCGGCCATTCTGTCGCTGTGGGTCGCGACGCCGCTCGGATACGTGATGTCGCGGTACCGGTTTCCGGGAAAGGCGCTGATCGACACGCTCGTCGACATTCCCATCGTGCTGCCGCCGCTGGTGCTCGGGCTGAGCCTGCTGATCCTGTTTCATCTGGATCTGGGTGGGTGGAGGCTGGAAGACTGGCTCAGCGACCGGCTGCATTTTCCGGTGACGTTTCAGGTGCGGGGGGTGATCCTGGCGCAGTTCTGTGTGTCGGCGGCGTTTGCCGTGCGGACGATGCGCGTGACGTTCGACCAGATCAATCCGCGCGCGGAAGACGTCGCACGGACGCTGGGTTGCACGCGCGGACAAGCCTTTCTGCAGGTCGCCCTGCCGCAGGCATGGCGCGGGATGATTGCCGCAGGGACGATCGCCTGGGCGCGGGCGCTGGGGGAGTTCGGGCCGATCCTGGTGTTTGCCGGTTCGACGCGGATGCGGACGGAGGTGCTCTCGACCACCGTTTTCCTGGAGCTCAGCATCGGCAACCTCGGCGCGGCGGTGGCCGTGTCGCTGCTGATGGTGCTGATGGCCATGATCGTGCTGCTCGTGTTGCGTTCGCTGGGGACCGGGCTGCAGCCATGATTGAACTGCAACGGGTCTCGCTTCGCGCCGGCAACTTCGCGCTGCACGACATTTCGCTGCGCGTGGAATCCGGCGAGTACGCCGTGCTGATGGGCCGCACGGGGCGCGGCAAGACGACGCTGCTGGAAGCGATCTGCGGGCTGCGGAAGGTCGAATCGGGGCGGATTGTGCTGCATGGCGACGATGTGACCGAATGGTCTCCGGCCGACCGGCAGATCGGGTACGTCCCGCAGGACCTGGCGCTGTTCCCGACGCTGACAGTCCGTCAGCACCTGGAATTCGCCGTCCGATTGCGGAAATCCGCGCCGGCCGTCATCCGGGAGCGGGTCGACGAGATGAGCGCGCTGCTGGGGATCACGCCGCTACTGGAGCGCCATGTGCAGGGATTGAGCGGCGGGGAATCGCAGCGGGTGGCGCTGGGCCGGGCCCTGTCGTTTCACCCGGCCGTGCTGCTGCTGGACGAGCCGCTCAGCGCGCTGGACGAGGCGACGCGCGGTGAGATGTATGCCCTGCTGCGCTCGATCCGGGAGCGGACCGGAGTGACCGTGCTGCACGTGACGCACAGCCGGCAGGAGGCGGCCGCGCTGGCCGACCGGTTGCTGGTGCTGGAGGACGGGCGCATCCGCGAGGACGGGCGGCCGGCGCAGAGAAGCTGAATCGAGAAAATGCGATTGTGTTTGGGCCTCGTCCACACCAGCTCGAAGCGCCAGCGAGGGAATTGGGCGTCGACGCAACTCAGCCCCTCGCTTACGCTCTTTGAAGTTGCGCAGTGTGCGATTTGGCGGGAAAAGTCATCACCTGGGGCGCAA
>CAZWGW010000313.1:0-7782 GCA_964633565.1 uncultured Planctomycetaceae bacterium | reverse complement strand
CTGTTCCAGCTCGGTCCGCATCTGCCCCACGAGTTTGTCGGTCCCCCCCTGAAAAGTGAACACCCCCTTGCTCATGAAGTTCGAGAACACGATGCCGTACGTAATCGCCGGGTCCTCCAGTGTCGACCCGTTGGCGTAGGTGATCGGCTCCATCAGCAGCCGCACCACGTCGCTGCGGCCCGGGAAGAACCGCTCGAACAGCTCCCGCGTGGTCGTCGACTGATCGTCGTAGAAGTTCATCCGCCGGGCGACGTCGAAGAATTCGTCGACGGCCGCCGGCTCAACCGAGAACTTCTGCGTCAGGATGCGGGTAAAGTCGTCGCGATCGAACGTCGTCTGCAGCGAGAACTGGGGATTCTCGAACCGGATCCCCTTGAGCTGAACGATCGAATCGGCGATCTCGCGGGTCCAGTACTTGCGGCACGACTTGATCATGCCGACGGGAAATCCGTGCAGCGAGATGTCGAAAATATGCCCGCCGCGGCGCTTGAACCAGGTCGCCATGCCGCCGAGCTGGTAGTGGTGTTCCAGCAGCAGCACGGAGTATCCGGCCTTGGCGAGCACGTTGGCGCCCGTCATGCCGGCCAGTCCGCTGCCGATGACGATCACGTCATATTCGTCCCGGCAGCCGTCAAGGAAGTCTCTGGGCATCGTCGCAACAGCAGGATCACAAGTCAGCATCGTCCAGCACGGGGCCGGCCGGTCGCAGCGGAGCCGGGTCCACCGGCGAGACGCATCATAGCGGGACACGCCGGCTTTTAAAGCGCGCGTCCGACGGCCCTGCCCACCGGATCGGGGAAATTCGTCTGCACCGGCGGCCGCTCGGCCCGCCCCAGCAGCCCGGGAGCGCCGGTCAGGCACAGCAGTCGGACGACAAACAGCACCGTACCATAAGTCAGTGTGTTCAGAATTACCGCGAGCCAGGGCGCGTGGCCGAACTCATCCAGATCGGAGAATTCCGTGAAAGGGATAATGCTGGCGGGGCTCAGCAGGATCAGCCAGTGCCATTCGCGCTGGCCGTACATGCGGAAGACTTCCATGATGGTGATCCCGATGACCATCGGGATGACGCACCAGGCAACGATCACGGCGAGCGACCCGAAGATCGCGCGCGCCTGCGACCGCACCCACAGGCCGACGGCGAAGCTGATCCAGGCGACCATCGGGAGGTAAATCACGACCGCCAGCGTCGCGGAGACGAAATACAGCACGGGGTTTTTGGGATTGCTCCAGTCTCCCCAGATGGATTGCGTCGCCTCGCGCCAATAGGCCTGGAAGGCGATCATCGTGAGCAGCGGCATCGCCAGCACGAGCATCAACCGCCGCACGCCGCGGAACTTCTGGCGGACCAGCTCGCCCGACCGGATGGGCGTCGACAGCAGCACGTCCAGCGTTTCGTGCGACCTCTCACCCGAAATAAGCGTGGCGGACTTGACGGAAATCAGGAGCGTGACGCCGATCCAGCTGACGAAGATCAACGCCGTGATCGGTTCACTCCCGCCGTAGTCGCTGTGGTAGTCGCCGATGGCCACGAGCAGGAGACACAGAATCAGCACAGGGAACTCGGTCGCGACGAAGATGCGGATGAGATAGCGCACCGTGCCCAGCGACTTCTTCTTCGTTTCGCGCCACGCGACCGGCTCGTCATCGGGCAGGGTGGCCGATTCGTTGATGACGACAATCCCCCTGGTGACCCGGTTGTCGTTGATGCGGTGGAACAGTGCATCCAGCAGTTTGAAGATCTTGAGCAGCCGGTTGCGAGCCGGGATGAACGCCCGCCGCACGAGAAACAGGCGCGCCGTGACCACAAAAAACACCACGGAGAAGCCGATCGGCAGACTCCGGGGAATGACGTGCCACGGCGTCATGTTCCAGCGCTCCATGAGCATGACCGGCGCGAAAAACAGTCCCGGAAAATCCCCCGCGCTGATATCCAACGGAGGAAACGGTGCCGGCGTCTCCCCGACAACGATCGATTCCCCGGAGAAAACCGCGTAGACGAGCAACGCCATCAGGTTGGCCGCGCCGTTATACGCCTCCGCAAGGCCTTCGCAGAGCACATGTACGACGGGAAACAATTCCTCGAGGAATTTCGGGCCAAAGTACATGAGAAAGCCAAGGACGTAAGTGCCGACAAATGCCTGCACGGTCGTACGGAAAAACGCAGAACAGGCCAGCGCCAGCGCACCGACCTGCAGCACCGTCAGGAACAGCGTCAGAACGCCCGTCCACAGTTCCAGTTGAGAGACGCCGCCCAGCGCGTAGGAGAACCCCAGCAGCGGCAACGAGAGCAGCAGGAACGTCCCCATCGGGACCAGCCGCCCCAGCAGCTTCTCCAGCAGGATCGTCCACGGCCCGAGCTTCGTCAGGAGGAGCAGGCCGATCGTGTTCCGCTCCTTTTCCGACGTGATGACGCCGCAGGTGATGGCCGGCATGAACAGGTAGATCCCGCCGAGCTGCAGGGCCGTCACCGCCACGAACATCTCCCGGCCCCGTCCGAGCACCTCGAACGGACTGGTAATCTCGTGATACACGCTGACCCAGAAGATAAACGTGGCAAAACCGAACAGCAGCGTCGCATACAGCGTGCGGATGACATACGTCCGTTTGCGCGCGGACTGTTCGGCCAGCTCCTTCATCAGGAGCGGCAGTCCCCAGGCTCTCTGTCGTCGCGTGATTGTGCTTGCCATGCCGAATTACGAGGATTGCAAACTGCGAATTGCAATCTGTTTCCTAGGAAGTGACCCCCTCGGTCAACTTCATGAAGGCCGTCTCCATGTCCATCGCCTCCGGCTGGAACATGCGGATCCGTGCTCCCTGGCGGACCATTTCGGCGTGCAGGTCTTCGATCGGCATCTCGTCCTCGCGGAGCCGGATCGCAAGCCGGTCGGTCTGCTGCTCGACCGAGTCGACTCCGGGGATCTGCCGGATGCGGTCGACGAGGCCGTCGAGCGAGCCCGCGAGTTGCACGTGAATGACGCGGCGGAGTGCAAGCTGGCGGAAGATGTCGTCGAGGGAGCCTTCGGCCACGATCTTGCCGGCCTCGATGATGCCGATCCGCGTGCAGAGCTGCGCCAGCTCGTGCAGGATGTGGCTGGAAATGAGGATCGTCTTCCCCATCTCCCGCAGCGCCTTGAGCAGTTCGCGGACCTCGATCCGGGCGCGGGGGTCGAGGCCGGAGGCCGGCTCATCCAGCAGCAGCAGGTCCGGGTCGTGCAGCAGCACGCGGGCCAGTGCCAGCCGCTGCTTCATGCCGCGGGACAGCGAATCGACCGGCGCGTCGATCTTGTGCGTCAGGTCGGTGAGCTGCAGGACGTCGTCGACGATGGCGTTCCGCCGCCGGCGGGGAATGCGATACGCCGCGGCAAAAAAATGCAGGTATTCGCGCGCCGTCAGGTCGTCGTAGACGCCGAAAAAGTCCGGCATGTAACCCATCATTTCCCGCACGCGGTCAGGGTTCTGTCGCACGTTGACGCCGTTGATCAGCGCCATCCCGTCGTATTTCGTCTGCAGGCTGGCCAGCACGCGGATCGTGGACGACTTGCCGGCGCCGTTCGGACCGATGAATCCGAACACTTCCCCTCGCGGGATGTTGAACGAAATGCCGCGGACGGCCTCGAGCTTGCCGTAACGGACCCAGAGATTCCGGACGCTCACCACGTCCGGCGTCTGTGAAGGACGTGTTGCCTGGAGCGCCTGCGGGCTGGACTCAGTCGTCGTATACATGGTTGGATTACAGCAGGTCAATCGGCTGTCGGGCTGTCGTTCAGAAGGTATCGGCGGCGATAGACCACCAGGCCCTCGTCCGTCGGTGCGCCGATGACGAGCACCCACTGCCGCTCGTCGGTCGGGTCGAGCAGCGACATGTCGTCAAACCGGTCCCCGCCGGTGGGCGCGAGTTCCGACGCCACGGCCAGGAACCCCGGCTGGTTGGGAACACTGATCTCTTTGAGAAAATCGGACTGTCGATGCATGTACTGGCCGCCGAGATACACCTGCTCAAAACTGTCTCCCGGCAGCAAGACGTCGGCGACGCCGATGATCTTTCGTACTTCCGTCCGGTGAAACAGGAACGCCGAAGCCCGCATTCCGAAGGCTTGCCTCACCCGCTCGGCCAGCACGCCGTCGGCGCCGGGTTCGCGGAAATCGGGGAGCCGGTCCCAGTCGAACTGAAATTGCGAATCGGGTCGGGTCTTGAGCGGGATCGTCAGGATGCGGTTGAGCTGTGGCGTCCACTGCGGCACCAACTGGTCGGCGCGGCATTGCGCCGGCATGCGGCCCGTAAGTCGTGGCGGCGCGGCGCGCGTCTCACGCCCCGGCTGGTATCGGTAGGGCCCATACATCGACATCATGTCCTGTCCGAAGTCCTCGTGGCGAAGCGGCATGAACAGCCCGCGGCTGAGTTCCGTGGAGATCTGCCGCGACTTGCTGGGAAACAGCAGCTCCAGGCGGTTCTCGCGCACGACCACGCCTCCCGCCGCGAGGTCGCGAAAAGTGATCCGCGAGCGATGATCGGCCGTCTGCATGTAGTTGTTCGAAAGCAGGAGTGCAAACGCCGTGAATCCGAACGTGACGGCGGGAAACGTGATCCAAGTGATCCGCCTCAGCCGGAGCCGCCCCAGGACGACGTAGTCGAGCGGTCCGATGACGGCCACGTAGCCCATCAGGATCAGGGCGATCAGTGAGAGCGGGATCAGCTTCAGGCCCTCGGGGAGCAGGTGTTTCACCACGCCGCTTCCGCCGGAGACGGCGATCGGCGCCATGTCGCTGGCCAACTGCCGCACGGTTTCTTCTTCCTGGAGGTACTCGTGCCCGCTCCCTTCAAACGCCCTGCGGGCGGAGGCCAGCGTCTTCGCGACGTCCCACTGGCCAATCTGCCGGATCGACTCGAGATGCTCGTGCCGCACACGCCACAGAAACGCCGTCGTCAGCGGCCAATGCCCGGCGCCCGGGTCGAGCAGCGTATCGTTCCAGCCAATCACGATGGCTCGTCCCAGTCCCGGTTGAAAGTGGAGCGGTGCGGAGGGGGTTTCCGCCGCGCCGTAGATGAGCCGGCCTGATGAGTCGGTGAGGAAGGCCGGGTTCGCTTCCGGGGCGTCCGCGAGCGCATTGACGAAGGCCACCTGCGGGGACTTCAGCCGCGACTCGTCGATCGACAGGAACAGTCCGCCCCCCGCCCGGACCCAGGCCAGCAGGGCATCCAGTTCGGGTTGTCCCGCCTGGGCGATGTCGGCGCCCGACAGGAGCACAAGGTCGTACGCACACAGTCGCAGCGGCTCGGCCGGCAGGTCCTCGGGCTCAAAAAACACTGTCCGGGTCAACAACGTCCTGCCCGGACGTCCCGCCTGGTAATCCGGAAACAGCGATTCGAGCCGCAACAGGTCGGCGAGATCGTTCTGACGCCTGGTCTCGGTCAGGGCGATGGAACGGCACGCGGCGATGACCAGGGAGCGCTGCGATCCTCCGGTGATGCGCAAGGCCTTTGGCTCCAGAGGTCCCATGACGTCGCCGTCGCCGTCGAGCAGCGTCATGCGCAGCAGCAGCTCGTCGTTCAGAGTGTGAGCACGAAATCCAGGCAGCATGATCTCCTGCTGCTGCTTCCCCTCCGACAGATACAGCCCGTCGATGACGAATTGGCCGAGCAACTGGCCCTCGGAGTCGCGCAGCTCGATGGCCAGCGCCCCCTCCAGGATCCCCGGCCCGTGCCAGTCGAACTCCAGTTGCAGGCGCACCGGCCCGCAGGTCCGACTCAGGTGAGACGCCTCATCAATCTCGACACCGAGTGGAAAATACTCCCTGCGCTCCTGGCCGCAAGCGGGCCACGCGGACAGCAGCAGCAACAGCGTGCCGCAGGCGCACCGCACGGCATTGCCGGAGTGTCGTCGGGTGATCGGGGCGAGCAGGCGCGTCACGACGGCATTCCCGCCGGCTTTTTCTGGAAGAACCACCATTCGACCAGCAGGAACCCGAATGCGGCCACGGCCAGTTTGGGCCACAGCGGCTGATCGGTCTTGAGCCGCTCCTCGCTGGCTGACACTTTCAGTTCACGAAACTGAATGTCCTTGACTCCGTACAACGAAGATTCCGTGGAGTTGAGCAGTCCGGCGCCAAAGCGCTTGACGAGGTTGCCCCCCTGCCGGATCTCATACCGGCCCACGGTATGTGCGGGCACGCCGTCCAGTGTCCCCTGGTCGTCGACCGCCTGATTGAAACTCAGTCCTCCGGGACCGGTCACCGCGCAGACGGCGGCGGGCTTGAGATTCTCAACTGCCGGGAGCACGCCCGTCGTCACCGCCCGCAGTTCGGAGAGCGACGACTGCTGCAGGGCCAGGTTAACGATGTTCTGTACCAGGATCGGGAAGCCGACGCGATACGGGAGTGTCGAGCGGTCGGTGTGGAACAGCATCCAGTAATACAGCTTCGGACCGTCGCGCTTGCGGACGATGAGCGGCCCTTCGCTGCCGAAGGCCAGCAGTTCGTATCCGAGCTTCTCGAAATCGCCGTCGAGCACGCCCGCCTGGCGCTTCGGCAGGTCGGTGATCTGCACCTCTTTCATCTGCACGTGTTGCAGCAGCGGCTCATCCCGCTTCCAGTCGACGACTTCCGCCAGAGAGAGTTCAACGCTGACCAGGCTCTTCAGTTCGTCGGGCACGAGTCCCACGAGCAGATAGGTCGTCGCCTCGCGCACCAGGTCGTCGGTCTGATCGCTGACGACGAGGTCGTAGCCTGAGGCGTTGGTCGCTCCCTGCTCATCCGGCTCGATCAGCAAGCCCTCCAGCGCACCCAGCGAATGACGAAATGTGGCGAGGCCCGGTGCACAGTACAGCAGCAGTTCGCGGCCGACCGGCAGATCGAGAAATGCGGAGTTGTCCGCGGCAAGGGCGTCGTGCCCTTCCGGGGCCAGCCGGGCCTCCAGAAACGCCGGTACCGTTGCGTCAACGCTGAACACCAATCGTTCCGATTCGCCCTTCCCCAGATCGACGTGTACCGCCTCGCCGAGTGCCTCGCCATTGGCCAGCAGTTGCACCTGTCCGAGAGTGGACGACTCGGCGCAGCCTTCAACGCGTACGAACACGTCCCAGCGGTCGACGGCGGCCCGACGGGTATTGAGCGCCGTTATGCCGAGGTTGGCCCCCGCTCCCGGAATCTGGTGAAAATCCAGATCGAACGCGAGGTCAAAGTCGACGACCGCCATCGGCTTCCCCGAGGGATCGGGCCGCGTCGGCAGGTTGCCGTCCGAATACAGGCGGACCTTGTCGATCCGAAACGTCCGCGTGAGCGCCTGTGCGAGCTGCAAACCGTCGTCCAGTCGGCTGGGGACATCGGTCGTCGTGATGGAATTGAGCGCCGCCAGCAGGACCGGCTGGTTGTCCGTGAACTCGGTGAGCCGTCGCGCGGTGGAATCGACGGCGATCAGAGTAATCTGTTGTCCCGGGAGCAACCCTTCGATGATGTCGCGGACCTGCTCCTTCGCCAGGTCGAGCCGTGACTTGCCCGAGGACTCGTCGACGGCCGCCATGCTGGCGGAACAGTCGATCAGGATCGGCAGGTACTGGGCCCGCTCCGCGCTCCCCTGCAGGAATGGCTGCATCGTCGCCAGGGTAATCAGCGACAGGACGATGATCTGCAGCAGGAGCAGCAGATTGCGCTTGAACCGCTGGAACGGCGAATTGACCCGCTGGTCGTTGATGACCTGCCGCCACAGTGCCAGCGAGGCAATTTCGAGCCGCGGCCGCTTGAGTTTCAGGAAATAGAAGATGATCAGCGGGATCAGCAGCAGGA
>CAZWGW010000312.1:0-7784 GCA_964633565.1 uncultured Planctomycetaceae bacterium | reverse complement strand
CGGGTTTGAGGACGCGGTAGACCTGTTCGATCCAGCGTTTCGACCAGGCGAGGTATTCGTCCCGCTCCTTTCGGTCGTCGTACACGTCGTAGTCGTAGCCGATGTTGAACGGCGGGTCGGCGAACACCAAGTCGACGTACCCGTCGGGCAGTCTCTGCATCGCGGCGATGCAGTCGGCGTTGACGATCGTGTTGACCGGCGGCATGTCGGCGGGCCTCCGTGCACTGAGTGATTCGGCGGAACATTTCCCGATGTGATAGTGTCACATTGGTCCACGGACCGTCAACGGTGCGCCGGCCTTGAAGGTTTGCGGCGTTTTGGCGATGTTGGCGGACATCCGCAAGTCATCGGGAAAATTTCGTGATCCGTGTTCGCGACCTCGTGAAATCCTTCGACGGCAAGCAGGCCGTGCAGGGGGTGTCGTTTGACGTCGAACCGGGTCAGATCACGGGCTACCTCGGGCCGAACGGCGCTGGGAAGTCGACGACCGTCAAGATGATTACCGGCGTCCTGCGGACGACGTCCGGAAGCATCGAGGTCTGCGGCGTCGACGTGCTGCAGCAGCCGCTGGAGGCCAAGCGGCGCATCGGCTACGTCCCCGAGAGCCAGGCGCTCTACACGAGCCTCACGCCAAACGAGTATCTGTCGCTGGTGGCCGAATTGCACGACATGGACCGCGGCTATGCGGCAGAAAGAATCCGACAGTTGACGGAGGCGTTCGGCCTGACGGAGTCCGTCGACCGCCTGATCGAGACGTTCTCCAAGGGGATGCGGCAGAAAGTGCTGCTGATCGGGGCGCTGCTGCACGACCCGGACGTGCTGCTGCTCGACGAGCCGCTCAACGGACTCGACGTCAACATGGCACTCACGTTCCGCCGCATCCTGGAGGGGCTCGCGGAACGCGGGAAGACGATCCTGTTCTGCTCGCACATCCTGGACGTCGTGGAACGGCTCTGCACGCGGATTATCGTGCTCGACCAGGGGCGGGTCGTCGCCGACGCCCCGACCCGGGAACTGCTCGAAGGACATCCGGCCCACCGGCTGGAATCAGTGTTCCAGGACCTGACGCGCCGCGGGGACGCTGATGAGTGGGTCGGCCAGTTTCTCGATGCGGTCGGACCGCGCGCCGCGCCGCAGCCGGCAAAGTGAGGCGGCATGTCCGGTACCATCCAGCGCAGTCTGTCGTCGCTGCTGACCCGCTGCGGAGTGGAGCCGCGCCCGTTCTATGCGCTCACGTCAACGTTTCTACTGCTCGATTTCCGCGGCCGAAAGTATTCGCAATCGATGGGTGTGCGGCCGCGCGAGGCGCTCAGCCCGCTGCTGTGCGTGATCGGACAGTGTCTGCTGCTGTCGTGTATTGCAGCGGGAGTGCTGTTCCTGCGCGTGGATGTATTCTTCTTTGCGCTGGCCAACCTCGGGCTGTCGATGGTCGTCATCGCGGCGGCGATTGCGGTTGAATTCAACGAGGTGGTGTTCGATGCGCGCGATCTGGAGGCGATCGCGCCGCGGCCGGTCTCTCCGCGCACGTACTCCGCGGCGCGGTTCGCCAACCTGCTGTTCTACGTCGGCGCGATGTGGCTGGCGCTGAACCTGTTCCCGCTGATCCTGGGGAGCGCGCTGTATGACGCGGGGCCGTGGTTCGCGCCGGCCTACCTGGCGTCATCGCTGGCCGGGGACGTGCTGGTCGCGTGCGGCGTGATCCTGGTCCTGGCGGCCGTGGGGAATTCACCGCGGCTGGAACGGTGGAAAGACGTGCTGGCGTGGGTGCAGGCGGCCCTGCTGTTCATCGTGGGATACGGAGCGCAGTTCATGCTCCGCAGCCACGATTATACGCTGCACCTGTTCGCGGCCTTTCCGCCGGACTGGATCCACTGGCTGCCGCCGACGTGGCTGGCGTGGTTTGTGGAGAGCGCCGCGGTGGCGCCGCGCCCCAGACTGCTGGGGATCGGCGCGGCGCTGGGGGCCGTAGCGCTATTGGGTGTCATCGCGACGGTCGGGCGACTCTCCGCCCTCTATGCCGGGGTGCAGCCGATCGTCTCCCGCGGTCGCTCAGCGACGGTCCGGATGCGGGCGGTCGGCGGGCTGTCGGGGCGCATTGCGGCGCTAGTCTGCCGGAACCGGGCCGAACGAGCCGGGTTCTGGCTGTGCCGGACCATGCTCGCGCGGGACGCCGGGCTGCGGATGCGGTGCCTGTACTCGCTCAACACCGTGCTGGCGGTCGTCATTCTGGGGCTGGCGACGGGACAGTTTGCCGACCCTCTGGCCGCACCGGGGGCGACGCTGGCCCTGTTGCCCGTGCTGGCGGTGTATCTGACGTGCCTGGCGGTCCCGGTGGCCGTGTACAACCTCACATTCGTGAAGGACAGCGATGCGGCCTGGCTGCTGCTGACGTCGCCGACGGAACCGCCCGAAGGAGTGGCCCGGGGCGTGTGCAAGGGGGTGCAGGTGTGCGTTGTGACGCCGGTCTGCTTCGTGCTGCTGATTACCGAAGCCTGGGCCTGGCGGTCACCCGTGTCGGCGCTGCTGCACGCCGGCCTCGCCTGGTTGCTGTGTTGGCCGATGGCGCTGGCCGCGCTGTGGGTGGCCGTGCCGGCGCTGCCGCTGACGCGCGATCCGGCGCGCGGCGGGAGCATTGGTCCGATCGCGGTCCCGATGGCGGCGTTTTCGTCGGTGGCGATGACGGTCGGCGGCCTGCATTACCAATGGGCCGGGCACGTCTGGTTCTGGTGCGGAGCGTTCGCCGTGTGCGGCGCTGCAGCCTGGTGGCTCGGCCGGTGCGCCGACCGCCGCATGCGTCACCTGTGGGAGGGGGGCGGATGAGCCGATCACAGCCGTGGCTGACTTTTGCCCGCACGACGCGGGGCCAGGCCTGGATCGTCGCGGCCACCTACGGCGGCGCGTGCGCGCTGGCGATCGTCATGGTCATGCTGCGCTCGACGTGGTTCGACGCGACCGTGGTCGAAAAGTTCCCGGATGCCAGACGCACGCCGGAAGTCGATCACTGGCGACAACTGGCACGCGACGTGGGCGCCGGCCGGAAATCGCCCGAATCCCTGGTCCCCCTCAGCGACACGGCGCTGATCAGCGTGTACGGCGTGCTGCTGGACGAACCGGAGAGCAACCCCGAGGGGCGGCTGTTGAGCGCCTTCCGCGACGAGCGACCCGAAGCGCTGCTGGCGCGGGTGCGCCGGACGCTGGCGGCCGGGAACCGGTCCCAACGCTTGCGGGCACTCGAATTCCTTGAAACAATGCCGACTCTGAGGTTTGTCAGCGAAGGGCGGGCATTGAGCGGGTATGCTCTCATGCGAGCCCGGCGCCTTGGCGAGCCGGAGGTTGCCGCCGTTGCCGGGCGCGTCCTCCGGCATTTCGATTCTCATCTCCCGCATTAGGACCAAAGCCATGAGCGACGACGAAGGGGGCAGCGGTTTGATGGGTTGGGTGATCTTCCTGCTGATCTTCGGTGTCGGAAACTTCGTCTTGTGGAAGACGACCGGGATCGTGCTGATTCCGATCCGCCGGTAGATGGCCGCGCCATCGTCAACGCCGCCCGTAGCGCCGGGCCTGCAAAGGGGCTGCTGGATATGGCCGTACCGCGCGCCCGCGCGCGTGGCGGATGGGGCATGGACGTGGTGCGAACGGTCTGCCGGCCTGCTGCGCGATGCACGTGTCTGGCCCCTGCTGGCAATTGGAGTCGGGGCGATGCCGGCCTGGCTCAGCTACGCCGTCGGAGTTCCTTTCGCACACGTCGTCGCAGCGGTCGCCATATTGCCGCTGCTGGCCGGCGCCGTCGTCCGCGATGACGCAGTCCGCGGCCTGTCGCTGCTGCTGCTCATGGTGGCGGGGCAGAGCGCGATGAACGTGACACTGGCGGCGACCGATCCGGACGGACTGGCGGCCGTGTTGCCAGCCGGAGCACGCTACTGGGAGGAGAGTCGTCGCTGGATCGAGACGGGAGTCAATCCGGAGTACGAGCTCCGGTCATGGCTGCCCGAACACCTGAGGTTGTGGATCGGGGTGCCGCTCCTGACCTACGTGTCGCTTGGCATTGTGCCCCTGGTCCGCGGCCTGGAACAGGTCGACATGATGAACTACTACGTCGGCCGGCTGATTGCAGACTCAAATTCGCCGTGGCTGTCGGGACTTCTGGGCTGGCATCCGTGGTCGGTGTGCCGGGGGATCGGCTGTGCAATCCTGATCTATGAGTGCTTGAACCTTTCGCTGGCGCGGCTGACGGGGCGGGAGTTGAGCAGCGGCCGGCGGCGCGCCGCGCGGTGGCGTGCGGCACTGCTGTTTCTGGCGTTGGACTGCGTCGTCAAGTATACGTGCATGGAGCAGGTCCGCTCCGTGCTGGCCGCGCACCTTGTTCCGTGAGCCGATTCCCGTCCCGGAGGCCTCCATGAAACCCGACTATACCGTTCGCGACCTGTTCACCTACGGGGGCTTCATCTGCGGCGCCGCGACGTTCATGGTCAGCACGACCGGCTGGCATGTCGCGCACATGATGCGACTGCTGAGCGCCGTGATCGTGGGCCTGATCGTCGGGTTCATCGCCGGAATGACCTACGACAAGCTGAAGACTCCCGGCCCTTCCGACCGGCGTCCGCGCTTCGGCGGAAAGGACGAGCCCGAAGCCCCTGTCGAAGGGAGAGATGAGTTCGGCCCGCGATTTTGAGTCGGATCCTCACTTCATCGCGAGCACCGCATCCAGCGGCGACGACGTGACGCGCCCCTCGACGTTGCGGAAACCCGCCTGCTCCAGAAGGGCACGGTATTCGCCGAGCGTCCGTTCCTTCCCTTCCGTGCAGGTGAGCATGTTCAGACTCTGCATCTGCACCCAGCGCGGCCCGCTCCGATCGTCGTTGAGCAGCTTTTCGGCGATCAGCACCGCTCCACCGGCCGGCAGGGCGTCGTGGATGCGGCGGAGCAGCGCGAGGATCTTCGCTTCCGTCCAGTCGTGCAGGATCCGCCCCAGGGCGTAGACGTCGCCGGGAGGCAGCGGGTCGACGAAGAAGTCTCCCGCGGCCACCTCGACGCGGTCCGCCACCGACGATGCGCCGACGATCTCCCGCGCGAGCGGCATGGCGTCGGGCAGGTCGAACACGACGCCGCGCAGGTTCGGGTATCGTTCGCAGGCCGCGATCGCCAGGTGACCCGTCGCGCCCCCCAGGTCAACGAGCCGCGTGAAACGCCCGAGGTTGAATGCCGCCACGACGTGCGGCGAGCTGATGAGGCCGAAGCCGTGCATCCCCATCAGGAATTCGCGTCTGGCCGCATCGGTGCGGAAAAAGTGCGAAAAGATCGGGCCGTCCCAGCCGTAGGCCTGCTGCCAGCGGTGCGTCCCTTCGCGGACGGCGTCTTCGAGGTGCGTCCATAGCCGCCACATGACGTCGTTGGAGTAATTGATGTAGCCGGTCAGGCGGCGCGGGCTGGACTGTGTGAGATAGGCGGCGGCTGCAGGCGTGTTGGCATAGTCGGCCCCGGTGCGCTGCAGCAGTTGCAGGCCGACGCACGCTTCAAGCAGCCGCTGCAGTGCGTCGGCGTCGGCCTTGAGTTCGACGGTGAGGTCCGTCAGCGTGCGCGGGCCGTGCTGCAAAGCGTCGAACACGCCGAGTGAAACGGCGGCGAACATGGTCTTGGAGCGGCGGAACGCTTCCAGCAGGTCGAGTACGACGGCCGGGTCAGGACTGGCGGGCATGGTCATCTTTGAATCTGGAGTGCGGCGACTTGTCGCCGCTGTTTGATTTTTCTACTGTTGGACCTGCGGCGATACGGTCTACCGCTCCTTTTCGAGCAACTCGGCAATTTTCGCCGTCAATTCCGTCGCCTTCCCCTCGGCTTCTTCCACCGGCAGTCCCTGCGCCACACCGGGGCGTTTGTGTCCGGCGGCAAACACGTACGCGTCGCGCAGCAGGTTGACCCGCTCCTGGACCAGCGGCAGGACCTCGACCGGAACGTGTTTGCCGCGCAGCATGTCTTCCGGAGTCGCGGCGGCCGCCGTCTGCTCGTCGCCGAACCAGCCGATGAGTTGCCGGGCGATGAACCAGTGCCCTTCGAGGTTCGGATGCACGCCGTCCGGCTGGTACGTGAACTCGTGTTGCGTGGCGCGTCGCTCGCGCACGTCGCGCGTCATGGGGCCGTGCAGGTCGATCACGAGCCAGCCCTCCTGGCGCCGCTCGAGCAGCCAGTCGCTGTAGCGATCGAGGACGTCGTTGTAGGAAAACGACTTCGGCGCCCGCTGATCATCGTAGAACGGCGGCGTCATGAAGATACACCGGGCGCCGGCCTGTTCCACCCGGACCTTCAGCCGACGGATGCCCTCCTGGTAGCGCGCAAAGCGGCTTTCATCGAACGGCTCATAGATCCCGCAGTTGATGCCGTAGCAGGCGATGACGAGATCCGGGTTCGTGTGCGCCAGCACCCGGTCGAGGCGCTCAGCCAGGTCCGGCCGCGGAAACTTTCCTCCGGCGTGTCCCTCTTCGCTCAGCCCGGAAACAGTCTCGCTGGGGAGGCCGCCATCGATCATCTTCGGATGGGGTGCGGTGCGGCGCGCGGCAAGCCAGGCGTCGAAGTACGCCACATACTGCCCCGCGGCTGTAATGCTGTCGCCCAGAAACACAATCCGACGAGATTTCGACAACAAGTCCGCCGGAGCGGGACCGGCGGCGTGAACGACGGCAGACACCAACGTAACGCCAACGACACAGATCAGTCTGCGCACGGGTCGCTCCTTGTTGACAACGCCCGCCGGGAATCAGTTACCACCGGATCTGCGACTGCACCGGTCCGGTGTGCATGTCGGCCCGCTCGGCAATCGGCCAGGTCCGGAGTTCGTCCACGAGTTGCAACAATCCGTCGACGGCCGCTTCGAAGATGATTCGCCCCTTTTCGGCCGTCGCTTTGGTCGCGTCGCCGTGGACGCCGGTCTTCGTCCAGCGGCCCCAGAAGTCGTTGAACCGGACCGGGTAGTTCCCCGTGCTGTCGCTGGAGACGAAGTTCCCCATGCGGTCGTCGTCCTTGACGGCCTTGTCCATCTGCACCCGATCGGGAGCAAGGTGCAGGTAGAGCGAGGTCTCGAACTCGTCGGCATGGGCGATGATTTCGGACTCGCGGATCTCGCGGAACTTCTCCATCAGGAAATGGAAGTACCCCGTGGCAAAGCAGAGCGAGTTCGTCGCCAGCACGGTCTTGCGGGCGATCAGGTCGATCAGCGGCTGGTTCGACCCGTGGCCGTTGACGAGCAGGATCTTTTCGAAACCGTGGTAGGCGACGCTCTTGGTGATGTTCAGGCAGAACGCGATGAACGTCTCCGGTTCGATGTGGATCGTGCCTGGAAAATCGATGTGGTGCAGGTTCAGTCCGTACGAGATCGGCGGCAGCACCAGCACCTTGTCTGGCGCGCGGCGGCCGACTTCCAGACAGACGCTTTCGCACAGGAAGACGTCGACGTCGAGCGGCAGGTGTCGGCCGTGCTGCTCGGTGGAACCGGTCGGCAGGATGACCAGCTTCTGCGCAGCGATGGCGTC
This sequence comes from uncultured Planctomycetaceae bacterium, assembly GCA_964633565.1. Classification (GTDB taxonomy): domain Bacteria; phylum Planctomycetota; class Planctomycetia; order Planctomycetales; family Planctomycetaceae; genus CAZWGW01. The sequence continues at coordinate 261 of CAZWGW010000312.1, read as the reverse complement.
GTTCATTTCGGCCCACGTGAGGCGGTTGTAGCGGTATTCGTGCGCGGCGCTCATGGAGTTTCGTGTTTGCGACATCTGCGAGGGTCGGGTTTGCGTGTCGATGCCAGCGGAGACAGCGTACACGGAAAGTGACCGGCCGACGATCCTGCGGCGGGAGATTCGCAGCCACCCGTCGCATTCGCCTATGATCTGCGCGCGGCAGATCGCGCTTCATCACCACTCCCACTGGAGGCCGTCAATTGATCGCCCTCATCGCCCATG
>CAZWGW010000311.1:6045-7807 GCA_964633565.1 uncultured Planctomycetaceae bacterium | reverse complement strand
ATCTGCATCAACTTCGGCATCGCCCGCGAATTCGGCGGGAAGTGCAACCTCCGTTTTGACGACACGAACCCCGTCACCGAGGACGTCGAGTACGTCGAATCGATCCAGGAGGACATCCGCTGGATCGGCTTCGACTGGGACGGTCTGTACTTCGCCTCCGACTACTTCGAGCAACTCTACCAGTGGGCCGAAGACCTGATCCGCAAGGGGCTGGCCTATGTCGACAGCCAGGACGTCGAGACGATCCGCCGGCAGCGCGGCACGTCGACCGAGCCGGGGATCGACAGCCCGCACCGCAACCGGTCGGTCGACGAGAACCTCGACCTGTTCCGGCGGATGCGGGCGGGAGAGTTTCCGGACGGGGCACACGTGTTGCGCGCGAAGATCGACATGGCCGACCCGCACCTGATCATGCGCGACCCGCTGCTGTACCGCATCAAGCATGCGCACCATCACCGCACGGAGGACAAATGGTGCATCTACCCGATGTATGACTACGCGCACGGACAATGCGACGCGATCGAACAGGTAACGCATTCGATCTGCACGCTCGAGTTTGAGACGCACCGCGTGCTGTACGACTGGTGCATCGAGAACCTCGGCATCTTTCCGTCGCGTCAATACGAGTTCGCACGGCTCAATCTCACGCATACTGTGATGAGCAAGCGCAAGTTGCTGGAACTCGTCCGAAACGGCTTCGTCGCCGGCTGGGACGACCCGCGGATGCCGACAATCTGCGGCCTGCGCCGCCGCGGCTACACGCCCGAGTCGATCCGCAGCTTCTGCGGAACGATCGGCGTCACGCGCTACAATGGGTTGACGGACATGGTCGTCTTGGAGAACGCGCTGCGCGACGACCTCAATAAACGGGCGCCCCGGCGGATGGCCGTGCTGCGACCTCTGAAGGTCGTCATCACCAACTATCCCGAGGGGCAGGTTGACGAGCTCGACGCGGTCAACAACCCCGAGGACGAATCCGCCGGCACGCGCAAGGTCCCGTTCTCGAAGGTGCTGTACGTTGAGCGGGACGATTTCATGGAGAATCCGCCGAAGCAGTTCTTCCGCCTGGCACCCGGCCGCGAGGTGCGGTTGCGGTATGCGTACTTCATCAAATGCGAGGAGGCGATCAAGGACGCGCAGGGGAACGTCGTCGAGCTGCGCTGCACCTACGATCCGGCGACGCGCGGCGGCGACGCCCCCGACGGCCGCAAGGTGAAGGCCACTCTCCACTGGGTGAGTGCCGCGCACGCGATCGAGGCAGAAGTGCGGCTGTACGACCACCTCTGCCGGATCGAAGACCTGGGTGACGTGCCCGAAAACGAGGACTGGAAGAACTACCTCAACCCGAACTCGCTGGAGGTGCTGAAGGGTTGCAGGCTGGAGCCGTCGCTGGCGGCGGCCGAGCCGGGGAGCCGGTGGCAGTTCGAGCGGCTGGGATACTTCTGCGTCGACACGGGGGACTCGCGGCCGGGGGGGCTGGTGTTCAACCGGAGCGTGACGCTGAAGGATACGTGGGCGAAGGTGCAGAAGAGGGGATGAGTGATGCCCGATTGCTTTCAATTGCCGCTGGACAGTTCAGATGCAAGCTGTTGACGTCCGACACTTCGAATCGGCGCGATCATTCTTGGAAGCGATACGTCGTTCAAACGACGAATGGTGGATTGGTGACGAGTGTCCGTGGATCTTCCGAGGGCAGTTTGATGCCGACTGGAATCTTGAGCCCACGGCATTCCGCGAGCCCAGCATCAACCCCTTGACACCT
>CAZWGW010000311.1:3756-6035 GCA_964633565.1 uncultured Planctomycetaceae bacterium | reverse complement strand
ACTCAAGCGATTTGCAAGATTCGAGAGTTCCTTGGAAGGCGATGTATGGGTTCAGGCGAATGCGGAGTGTGAAGTGCTGCACCGCTTTGCCGTGATGGCAACAGAAGTGGGATTCGCGATCCCGGAGATTCCACCGAGTCCATTGCAGCGGGGTCAGCTTTTGGATTTGCCTGGCACTACCTACAAGGATCCGTTCCCGATCGGTGAAGTCCACCACTACGATCACCAGTGTCCACAATTGCGAGTCGCACCGATTGCTCAGCACCACGGAATTCCAACGCGATTGCTGGACTTCACACCAAATCCGTTGAATGCGGCCTTCTTCGCGGTAGAACCATCGCTGCGACCACATGACGGAAAGCGACCGACAGCAATCGCCCTTTGGGCTTTTGATACAAGCGCCGCGATTCCGGCAATCGCATGGAAGGGTGGCGGATCGTTGCGCGTGCGGACAATTCGTTATCCACCGGAATATGGTGGCGCAGACGACTATGTGCGCGCCCAGTCTGGACAGTTTGTCCTGGTGCGAGATGCGGCTCAGCACCGGCTCTCATTTGAAAAGTGGCCTCTATTGGACGAACTCCTCATTGGTGTCGAGCACAGCGGTCCCCGTCCGATACTCCGGAAGCTGACGTTACCTCACGATCAGGCGGATGAATTGTTGGAACTTCTGCGACGGGATGGCGTTTCGTTTGCGCACCTGATGCCATCTCTCGATAACGTGGCGCGTACGGTGCTGGACACACTGCGAAGCATCCACTAAGTCAGTACCGGACGACGGGCCAACTCAACTCCGTATTGGTGCGACTCGCGACTTCAGGCGTGCGAGCACCTCCGGCGTCGTCGGCCAGTCCCGGCGTGGATCGGCCGCACGCCGCGCCAACTCCTCGATTTCCTCGACCGTCATCGACAGTGGCGCATCGTCCGCCTGAGCCGCCACCATGAGCATGCGCACGTCGCGACCGGAGGCGTCCAGGACACGGATCGGAGTGCTCGCGGCCGCAACCAGCTCAGACTGCTGAGGATCAAGAACGAGTTCGGACATGAGTCACGCCCCTGCGGAAATCGCAGTACCCAAGTGGTATGCCGCCGGGTAGCCGATGCGGGTCCCCCAGAACAGTCCATCCGGATGTCGCTCCGCGAGTCGGTCAGTCGCCTCCAGATCGGTATCGGCAATCTCGTAGTCGCGCGATGGGACGTCAAAGACGATGTAGCGGCCGTGCTCTCCCGATTCGCTCTCAGGAGTACGCCACGCCGCATAGAGGGCGGCGCCGAGGGAATCAATCTGGACCGCGTCAAGTTGCATTGATGTTGCGCATAGTGGAATTCGTCGGGAAATCCTTGTCAGCCGAAGTGTGAGCGAGAGAATTGGGCGTCGACGCAACTCAGCCCCTCGCTCACGCTTCGGGTTTCGAACAGAATACCGGCGACACCGCCCGAGTCCCACTCACCGCTGACACCTCGCGCAATAAAACGTCGACCGCTGGGCCTGCACGATCCGCACGATCGTCGACTTCCGGCACGTCGGGCAGACCTCTCCGGCGCGGGCGTACACGCGGTGCTCGTTCTGGTATCCACCGCTCTCGTTGAGCGCATTGCGGTATGTGCCGTCGGCCAGCGTTGAGCCTTCGTAGCGGATCGCCTCGTGGAGCACGTGCCGCGTTGCGTCCGACAGCCGGCCGATCCGCGCCGCACTCAGCCGGTCGGTTCGCGCCTCCGGGTGAATGCCGGCGACGTGGAGGATCTCGCTTGCGTACAGGTTGCCGATACCAGCCACCCACTTCTGGTCGAGCAGCGCCACCTTGATCGGCCGACTCGTGCGGCGACAGAGTTCGCGCCAATCGTCAGTTGTCACCGCCAGGGCATCCCGGCCGATCCGCCCGTTGGCGAATTGCTCCGCGAATTCGTCCGGCCCATACAGCGTCACTGTCCCCAGGCCACGGCGGTCCCAGAGCCACAAGCGGCTTTCGGTCCCCCCTCCCGTCAGGACCCACTCCAGCCGCAGATGCTCCACGTCGGGTGGGTCGGCCAGCAGCATCAGGCCGGTCATACGAGGTTCGATTGCCACAACGTCGCACGAATCGAGCTTGAGCAGCACCCGCTTGGCGAGCCGTTCAACGGCTTGAATTGTCCGGCCAACGCATCGGGCGCGCAGTCGGCGGAAGTTCGGCGCAATCGTCAGGGGTCGGCAGCGGCACGGGCAGCGGCGCCGACCGGAAATTGTGCGGCCCGCCACCTGGGGTCGGATTCCGCGGACCATCGTCTCGACTTCCGGTAAC
>CAZWGW010000311.1:0-3746 GCA_964633565.1 uncultured Planctomycetaceae bacterium | reverse complement strand
CCGGCCCTGGAGAAACTTTGCGCCGCGCGCCGGCGAAGCGCCGGACAACAGACGCGATCGCGGAACGATCGCGCGAACGACCGTGTGTCCGACGGTCCACACCTCGAGGCTCCTTCGCGCGTGTTCGACTTCCGGCAATTCGGGCATGGGTGCGATTGTTCCGGCCGTAGTCACGGCGCAGGCGCCGGCGGGGCCGCATTCTAGCGGAAATTCGCGCACGTTCGACACGACCCGCCGCAGCCCGACGTCACCGGCCGAATTTGCAGAATCTGCTTGACGCAGGTCTCCGGCCTGACGATGCTATCTGGTGCAGCAGACCGTGCTCGCTGCGCCTGTTCCCTGCGCGCAGGTGGCGAACCGTTTCAGGCTTACTCCTGCCCTGCAGAGATTCCCCCTTCTCGTTGTTGTGTCCGCCGCATCCGGAGACGGCCATGATCGTGTGCAACCCGCTTGCTCGTCGACTGCAGTCACGTCGGGGGAGCGCCCCCTCCCTTATCGCCGGGACCGCCTGCCTGGTGCTGCTGATTGGCGGGGCGGGGATTGCAGCAGAACCGACCGACAGCGAGGCTGTCGCCGCACACCTGGCCGCCGGCGAATTCGGGGCCGCGCTCGACGTCGCTCAGGCAGTGGAGGACCCGGCCGAGCAGACCCGGCTGATTGAGCAGGTGGTGACGGCACAAGTTCAGGCGGGAGAATTCCAGGCCGCCCGCACCGCGGCTCGCCGGATCCCGGAACCCCGGGAACGGGTGGCACAGCGCGGCCGGATTGCCGGTCAGCAATCGCTGGCCGGCGGCGCCGGCGCCAACTTCGACGCCCTGATCGAACTGATTCAGAACCAGACCGAAGGCCCGTGGCAGGACCTCGATGGCATCGGCGGCACGATGGACCAATGGGACAGCGGTGTCCGCGTCGACCCGCACGGACTGCTGTACCGTATCAGTGAGAAAGATCTGTCCGGGGAACTCGCGGCTGCCGGTATGCGGGCGCGCAAGGCCGCCCTGAACACCGAGATGGCTCGCCCGTCCGCACTGCGGATGGTCTCGCTCACCCGGCTGGAGAAGGAAGTGGCCGAGCGGGTTGCGAATGGCGAGCCGGTGGTCGAGTCGATGCAGCAGCTCGCCGGGCTGTCGCAGATCCAGTACGTGTTCATTTATCCGGATGAGAACGAGATCGTGATCGCCGGCCCCGCCGAGGGGTGGCGCTATGATGAAACCGGCCGTGCCGTCGGCGACGAATCCGGCCGGCCCACGCTGCAACTGGACGACCTGGTCACAGTGCTGCGGACGTTTTCGGACGGCGGCCGCCAGATCTTCGGCTGCTCGATCGATCCGCGTCCGGAAGGGCTGAAGGCGATCAAGGACTTCGCCGCGGCGTCGCAGGCCCGCGGCCCGCTCGCCGCCGGAACCGTCGGCCGCTGGGCGCAACAGCTCGGCCAGCAACTCGGCCGGCAAGACATCACAGTGTACGGCATCCCCGGCGATTCGCGCGTGGCGCGGGTCATCGTGGAGGCCGACTACCGCATGAAGCTGATCGGCGTCGGCAAGCTCGACGGCGGCCCGCACGTGCCGGATTACTTCGACCTGCTGGCGAAAAACCCGCAGGCGAACAGCGGCAGCCTGGATGCCCTGCGCTGGTGGCTGACGATGCAGTACGAATCGGTGCTGCACAGTGACGACCACAACGCATTTGAAGTCCGTGGCTCGTCCGTGAAGTGCCAGTCGGAGAACCAGTTCATCACCAGCCAGGGTCAGCGCGTCGAGACCGGCAAAGCGGAACCGGTCAATCAGCTCTTTGCCGCAAACTTCACGCAGAACTACGCCGACCTCGCCCGCCGGGACACCGTGTTCGCGGACCTGCAGGGAGTGTTTGACCTGGCGCTCGTGGCCGCCCTGCTCCAGCACGAGCGGGTCGACGAGCGGATCGCGTGGGACCTCGGTGTGTTCGCCGTCGACGGGGGTTACCGTCCCGCGAGCTACGCCGTCCCGAAGGAAACCGACACGGTAGTCAACCATCGCGTGTTCGGCGGGAAGGATATTGTCGTCCAGGTGGCGGGGGGTGTGCGTGCCGACCTGATGTCGGTCCTGACCAATCCCGACAAGAACCAGCCCTCGCCGCGCCTGGCCGGTGTGGCCCAGAACAGTCGCGCCACAAAGCTGCCGGAAGGCCGGTGGTGGTGGGACGCGCAGTAAGTCACAGATGTGAATCTCACCTCCCACCGGCCTCACTGAGGCCGGCTACGGGGGGGACGCGAGGCCATGGTCAGGGAATGACCGGCCGATGAGACTGCCAGCCAGAACGCTCGTTCGCATGAAGGATCGCGATCACCCAGCCCGACGGTGGATGACCGTCGGGCTGTTTTGTTGCGGGGTGTTCCTGTGCAGCACGTGCGCGGCCGAAGGCGAGACCGGTCCCGCCTTGCCGCCCACGACGGCTGACCAGTCGCCGGAACAGCCGGATTCTGCTGCGGGCGACGCTCGCCCGCCCGTGCCCCGCTTCCCTTTCGTATCGCTGCTGCGCGACCTGTCCCGCGAAGTCGTGCCCGACGATTTCGAAGAGCGTGAAGACTGGGGCCGGCAAGTGAAGGTCTTTTCCGGCTTCGACGTCCGGGGGCGGCCTCCCGATCTCCGGATCTCGCGGCGGACAAAGGTCGTGAACCACGGCGTCTGGCGGCGGTTCCGCGTGCAGTTCATCCATCCGGAGCGGCGACTGCACCTGGAAGTGCGCAACGTGCAGTTCGAACCGGGGAGCGGCATGACGTTCCAGGTCGTCTGCTCCGCCCGCGTGCGGTGCACGGCACAGGCCGTCGTGTGGAATTATGGAGTCAGGGGCCTGAGCAGCAGCCTGCAGTCGGATGCGACCGTGCGCGTGGTGGCGGACGCGCGCATTACGGCCGAAGAGGATACGAAGCCGGGCAGTCTGTTCAGCCTCGTCGTCTTCCGGCCGGAGGTCGCTGCAATAAAGCTGCGGCTGGCCGATCTCGACGTGCGCCGGGTCGGCCTGATCGAGGGCGAAGCGGCCGACGGACTGGGAGACGCTTCGAAGCGGACTATCGAACGCCTGCTGGAACGCCAGGAACTAAAATTGCGACGGACGATCGCAAAGAAGATCGATGAAGAGGATTTGAAGTTGCGTCTGCCGCTGCTGCAGTTCACATGGCCAGCCACAGCCGAGGGCGCCCGCCAGGGCGGGACCGTGCTGGAGGAGATTTGCTCAGGAAGGCGCTGCGGCGTGGAAAATCCCGTTGCAGCCGATACGCTGGAACGCTCACGGGTGACGCATCTCGACGACAATGCACCGGGAGCACCAACCATGCTGCAACTCAGTTTTCGACGCCTGACTTCAATGCTCATCGTCGCACTCGGCACGTTTTCCGCGTCTCGAGCCGACGACCTCCCGCTCGTCTTTGAGGACGACTTCGAGTCCGGTGACATCTCCGCGTGGGCCGCGACCGACCCCGCCGCGTGGAAGCTCGACGTGCAGGAGGGCAATCACGTTTTCAATCAGTTCCAGCAGAGCAAGGTCCAGACGCCGGTCCGCTCGCCCTTCAACCGGGCCGTCCGTCGTGGTGTGATCGTGGGGGACTTTCAGTTCGACGTCGACCTGCAGTCGACCGCGCGGGATTATCCACACCGCAGCCTGTGCCTGTTCTTCGGCTACCAGGACCCGTCGCATTTCTACTACGTGCACTTCGGTCAGAAGGCCGATGACCACGCCAACCAGATCTTCATCGTCAATGAAGCGCCGCG
>CAZWGW010000310.1:6516-7815 GCA_964633565.1 uncultured Planctomycetaceae bacterium | reverse complement strand
GCCGATATGCTCCTGGAAGCACTGGTCGGCTGCGCCGGCGTGACCCTCTGCGCAGTTGCAACAGCGATGAACATTCCCGTCACTGGGGGGACGGTGACGGCGGAGGGAGACCTCGACTTCCGCGGTACGCTGGGAGTGAGCAAAGAGGCCCCGATCGGCTTCCGTGCCATTCGTCTCACGTGTTCTCTGCAGACGACTGCGGATGAGGGCCAACTCGAGAAACTGGCGAAACTGACGGAGCGGTATTGTGTTGTGGCACAATCACTGTCGGAATCCGCACGCCCCCGGGTCGAGTGCCGTCGCGCCTGAGGCAGCCCGGCAACGGACACACGACGGAAATTCCTCAAGATTGTCCTGACCCGAACGAACCCCGTTTGCGTATCACCGGGGGCCGGGAGCGGGAATCGCTTGTGTTTCCCGAGCAGGCAGCGCATGCTGTCGTGACCATTCCCGGCGTGCACTTCGACACATTTGAGTGGATGTCCAATCGTTGGAAACACCAATCCGCGGCGGCGCTGCGCAGCGTCCTGGTCCGGCGGATGTTCATATTCCAGCGCAGACGAGAGACACAGGAAAATGACCATGAAACGCATGCTGCTTTCTGCGGTAGTCCTGCTGGCGCCGGCGGCCGCCCAGGCGCAGGTGAAAATCACCCACGAGCCGCAGTACAAGTCCGGCGAGGTCATCCGCACGGTGGCCGAAATCAAGACAAACCAGACCCTCGTGATCGCCGGGATGAACGTCGATACGAAGGCGGAAGTGTTTACCGCAACCAGGGAGACCCCCGGCGAAACGGCATCGGACGGCAAACTGCCGATGAAGGGGGAGTTCGAGTACTACATCGTGAATCTGACGACACCGGCCGGAAATATCGCCTTCGACTCCGGGAATCCGGATGGGATCAAGGCGGACGGGCCGCTCGGACCATTCGCGGACCTGTTCAAGGCGGCCGCCAAGGCCACCTGGACCACGACGCTGAAGGGCAACCAGGTGGAATCCGTGGAATACATCGGCGAGCCGTTCAAGGACCTCGCGCCGGAACTGCAGCGGGAGGTCAAGCCGGAGCGGTTCAAAAAGGAATATGAGATGCAGCTCGCGCGGTTTCCCGAGGGACCCGTTTCCCCGGGAGACACCTGGAAGCGAACCGAAGAGCCGGAACTCGGAGGTGGACAGTCCTTCAGGATGGAAAAGGAGTACACGTACGTCGGCCCGGAAACTGTCGGCGGCAAAACGTACGACAAGATCGGAGTCAAGGTGCTGAAGTGCCTGTATCACATGGACGCGCAAGGTGGATCGCCG
>CAZWGW010000310.1:0-6506 GCA_964633565.1 uncultured Planctomycetaceae bacterium | reverse complement strand
CGAGTCGGACGGAACGATCCTCTACGACCGCGAGAACCACACGTTTACGAGCACCAGCGAGAAGGTCCGTCTGAAAGGGGACCTGAAGCTGAAGATTGACATTAACGGTCAGACGCAGGAACTCGCCGGCAACGTCGATTTGACGATGGAGTCAAAGTCGACGATCGAGCTGCCGTAGGACTCTCGATTCAAGTCGCGACTACATAAGTGCTTACGGACTAAAAAGCGTCGCGTTCGGGCGCGAAAATGCCGCGCCGACTCACTTCCATTCGCTATCAAAACTCGCTCCCGACGACTTCGCCTCCTTTTCGCGTTCCCAGCGCCTCGTAGAGTTGCACGTCGACCGTTTCGGACAAGAACCGGACCGCGCCATCCGCAAACAGGAATTGAGCACCGCCTCGATGTAGACTGAGTGCGCACAGGTCAGACTTCGCATCAATCCAATACCGGTCGCCGAAGTCCGGAACACAGTTGATCGGGTAGATGCGCCGCACCGCGAACAAGACGGAGAAATGACTGTTTGTCTGCGGCGCGAGGACGCCGCCGATCCACTGCGGCCACTGATCGCCGGATCGGCCAGGGTACGACGCCTCCCCGACGGCGATCGTCTGGCTCAGTCCATCCGTGATGTCCGAGAAGCGCATCGGTACTTCTCCCGCGTCCCGAAGTTGTGTCAACGCCATGAGTATTCCACCATGCATATTGCCTTTATAATCAGCCGTAGCATATCCAACAGATTGGACAGACAGCGGTATCGGACCCAATTCTGTGGCATGGTCCGGCAGGACCGCCGAGGGGCATCGAAACACCTCCAACACCGTCTCGCCGCCTGGATAGATGCGCGCGTTCTGCGCAAAGTACTTCCCGAGGGCGTCCGTCTCTCCCTGGGGGTTTAGCCTAGCATACAACGGACTCTGATCGAGATACGGCAGCAGGAACGTCCCCCAGCCCCAGCCACCGCCAAAATCGGGCGGCCCCCATTCCGAGACTTCGCCCGGGGGCACGCAGCGATGGACATCGTGATACGAGTGCAGCGCAATTCCGATTTGGCGCAAGTGCGAGCGGCATGTAGTGCGGCGCGCGGCCTCTCGAACCTGCTGGATGGCCGGCAATAGCAACGCCAGCAGGATCGCAACGATTGCCAAAGCCACCAATAGTTCGAGCAGAGTGAATCCATGCCTAGGCATTGCAAGTCCATCGCTGAGCTAGTTGAACAAAACTTTGGAAAACGGCGCCTGTGTCGTCGAAACTCCGAGGCACCTATGGACTGCCGACGCAGTACGTGTAACAAGTAAAATTCTCGGGATTTCCCGCACCGACTTGGTTTTGATAGCTCACTTCGCCATAAGCGCCGCCCTGAAAATAGCAGCTATAAGTCGCTGTGCCGGCGATAAGTTCATCTCGCTGAAGTGTGATGGTGACGTGGCCAGTGTTTGGAGCTATGGAGGTCGTAGTATTATACATGCGGACACATTTGGCGTTATTTTCGATCTCATAATCCTTTCCTGTCGTATCCCCTGCGCCAGTCTTGGCGGTAAATACGGAATACTCCTGGCACCTCACGTTGCACGCCGCATGCAGCACGGAGATACCGGTGGCGACTCCGAAAATCAACGCCACGAACAAGTGTAGTGTGAACGAAGTCATGATGTTGCGATAGGCCATGATCGAGCTCCCAAAGGCACGCGTGGTTGAAACTCGGCGATCGCGACGTCGCCGAAACTACTTGAGTGAGCGAGCAAATCTCCATTTCAGCCGGTATCGCCAGGCCAGTGTGACGGCGATTGCCGCCGCGGCGACCAGATAGGCGTACGAATGTGATTGCGAGGGGCGCGATTCCGGGGGCGCTTCGCTGTGCATGATTTCGGAATATGCGGTCCCCGTTCGCAGTTCAGCCGGTGTGATCGGACGCCACGTCCCATCCTCGCGGACGATCGACATTTCGCCGCTTCCCTCGTTCTGCACCACCGTCCCAGGCGGAAACTCCAACTCAAATGTGGCAGGCTCGATTGGCTGGTTGAATATTGCGTCGTCAACCTTGGCCACAATGGTCTCCGCCGGCGCGCCTCCGTCGGTAACCTTCAGGTGTTTCCAGCCGCTGCACACGTATCCAAACCGGGAGTCCTCGTCGTATTCGATCGTCAGTTGCAGCTTGTTCCGTCCACTGACGGTGAATTCGTGGCGGAGGACGCGGAAATCAGCGCTGTCCGCGAGCCACAGGTATTGCACAACCAGGTCATTCAATTTGTATTCGATGACGCGGCACGCCTGTCCGCCGACGGTTCCGCGCCGTGACGACTCTCGCCATTGTGCAAGATCAAACCCTCCAAGGGGCGTCGCCGTTGGTCGGAACGTCAGGATGACGGGCTGAAGATGGTAGTTCTGTGGTTCATTGAAGATCCCCGCATCGCTGACGAATCCGGCGGGATGCGATCCCTGTTTCTCGTCCTCGTAGAGCTTGCGACGTTCGCCGTCATTAAATGTGGACGTGTAGTTCTTATCAATGAATCGCAAGAGATTTCCGTCCCATTGCATTCCGCGCCGGGTGTAACGCACTTTGTCGCCGTCGCAGATCAGCCGATACTTGACTGCATGTGTTTCATCCGTCCTGGGGAGGCCCGCATCTTCGGTCCCCTTCATGGTGGTGACCGTCTCCGTCCATTTAATGTCGACCGTCTGAAATCTCGCCTGGCGCCCCTCCTCCCAGGCGCGACGCACCTGCTCGTTGAGCGGTTCCTGCGCCACTCCAGGTGCGGACGCGGCACAGACAGCGCTTAACAGCGTGGTAATCAGCCCGAGTGCTCGTTTCATCCTGGCGCCTCCTTGACTGGTTTCGCAGGTGTCATGTTGCCGCCCGCGGCGCCGGAGTCTGTCGGCACCTGCTGGACGGTGACTGGTATGGGCAATTCCCATCCTTGAGTGTCCTGATCGCTTTTTGAACTGAGCAGCAGGAGTCCATCGCTTCGGTTTACGGAGGGCCGCTGGGCGCGAATAACCACGGTGCGAGCGCTGGAGGCAGCGATGCCGTGGGACGACGCATTGGTGGCGCGCATCGTGGCCGTAACGAACGGGGGTGCGCCCGCGACGTTGACCGAATCGAGCGCTGCGCCGGTCCGCGTCCACACGACGATCTCTTCTTCCAAGACATCGTCGAGCGGTGTAAACAGTAGAATCACTCGGTCGGGCGACCACGCGACGTCTGCCTCGACCGTACCTGTCGCATGGATCGGGAAGGGACCGAATTCCCAGCGGTCAGGCGTCACCGCGAACAGCGTCACTTGGATGTCGAACGGACCGAGACGCCGCCCGATTTGCAACTCCAATTCGTAGGTGCGGGAATTCGCAGTGGCCAGCCTTGTGAGTTCACGGATGGTGACTTCGCTTTCATCCGCGCGGACCAGGATTTCGTCGATTTGGGGATCCTTCCACACAGTGAAACGCTCACATGCGCCCATTTTCCTCTCTGCCCCCCCCCCGCTTAAGGTGACAGGAGCCGAAAAGACGACGCGTGGCGACGTAACTGCGATCGGCACAGCGACGGCTCCACTCAACTGAAACGACTGAGTGGAGCCTTCGGGGAAAATAAAGCTGACTTCCGACTCTAGACGATGCCTCGTGGGAGTCAGCGCCTGGCCCTTGCTCCGCGTGAGGTCGATCGCAAGTTGGAGCGATTGCGTTCCTCGCGGCGGCAGGACGAATGACGCCGGAGAAACTGCAGTACATTCGCAACTGGTAGCGCTGCGCAGCACCGTCAGAGTCTCGCTGCTGACATTTCGCACGACGATGCCGTGCGAGAATTCAGGAACCGCCCAGATTGTGCCGATATCGAGTGATCCAGGTTCGACTGCGAGCGGGAAGCCGCTCGTACTGCGATTGGTGCTGGATTGCCATTGGGGCCACCAATGGACCGCCGTCGTGACGACAGCCGCAAACGCGAATGTCGCCGCAACCACTGCGTGCCGCACAATACGAGATCGTTGCGGAGTTAATTCACATACAGTGAATTGCGGCGCGATACCCATCTCTCGGCCTTAGAAGCGCCAATCAAGGTGGACTGGCGCACGGAAGTGTAACGGACCAAGAGTGACACTGTCAAGTGTATGAAGCGTGAATCGCGAGGCAACCACTACGATTCCGGCAGGGGCTCGAAGCGCAGCGGCGCTTCGGACTCCGGGTCCACGATCCGGAACGCGACCTTGCCGTCGAGCACGTCACTGAGGAGATCTCCGCACACCTCCTCGCGCCAACCCTGCATCAGGCGCGGGGGGGAACCGGACTTTTTGTCGACGACGTGCCAGCGGACAAGGTCCTGCAGGTCCGCCGTCGTCCCCACCAGCGACGTGGAGATCCCGAGTTCGCCGCAGGCCTGCGCGAGTGCGATGCCGAGCATCTTGCCCAGTACCTCATTCTGCGTGACCGGCGGAGGCGCGCGATACTTTTCGGGAAGTTCATGGTCGGGGAGCGATTGTGCCGCCTGGACGCACTCCAGCAGGTCTTCCACAAGGCGGCCGTAATCGCGGCGCGTCATGTCGCGGATGGCCGTCACGTCGTTCCGGGCTTTCGGCTGGCGCTTGGCGACTTCGACGAGCAGATCATCGCGCAGGATGCTCCGCGGTGGCTTGTCCCTCTCGGCGGCGACACGTTCGCGCCATTGATGGATCTCGCGGGCCGCGGCCATCGCCCGGCGGTTGAGCTTCTGCACGCCGGGGAGCCGCCGCCACTGCTCGCCGTCACGGTCTCGCGTGGCGTCGTCGACAAAGCGGGCGAACTCCGCTTCGGCCCACGACAGCCGGCCGCGCCGCTCCAGGCTTTGCCGCTGCTGCTCCCAGATGACGGGAAGGTGTCGGACGTCCTCGAGGGCGTAGTTGACCTGCTCCCGCGAGAGCGGCCGTCGCCGCCAGTCAGTGCGTGTTTCGTGGTCGTGTACCGTCTGCCCCACAACACGCTGCACCAGGTTGGTGTAGGAGAGCGGGAAGCCGCGGCTGAGCAGCCCTTCGGCAATCTGCACGTCGATGAGCCGTCGCGGAGGATGTCCCGACAGGTGGTAACAGAAGCGGACCTCTTCCCGACCTCCGTGAACGAGCACGGTCGTCTCCTCGTCCGCCATCAGCGACCACCAGCGGCTGAGGTCGGAGACTTCGAGCGGATCGACCGCAGCCACCCGATCAACCGTGGAAAACTGCAGCAGGCAGAGCTTGGGGCGGTAATGTGATTCCGACACGAACTCGGTGTCGAATCCAACGAGCCCGCACCCGCGAAGATGGGCGCACAGTTCATCGAACTGGTCCTGCCGCGTAATGAGCCGTTCGGGCATCGTGCAACGCTTCGTTCGTCATGAACAGGGAGGCGGCGGCGCCGGCTCGTGGCCGGGATGAGCCGCCGGGGATGTTCCGTCATCGCGCACAGGCCCGTCGGGGCGACGGTGGATCTGAAACGGCATTTTGCGATGCCGGCGCAGGGATCGTCAACGCCTGCCGGGGGTTTTCCGCGGGAATTCCGGCATATCGGGCCCATCGCAACCTGCCCGATCAGGCTCGGAACTCGTCCGAATCTGCTAAACTGAACTGTGTTTGCCGATGGTCCCACCGGTTGCGCCGCCTGGCGCCCATTCAGCCCGCCTGACTGCATCCACAACGGACATGCTGCCAAGAACTGAAATCCGATCGCTGAGGATGATGGTCCACGCCATGCTCATGGCAGCTGCGGCCGTCGTGGGAAGCTCGTTGCGTCTGCTGCCGGCGGCTGAGGACGCCGAAGCGACAAGCAGCCCTGAGTCGCTGCAGTTCTATCAGGACGAAGTCCAGCCGATCCTGCGGGACCACTGCTTCAAATGTCACGGCGGCCGGGAGGTGGAGGCAAACCTCCGGCTCACGACCCGGGAGGCGATCCTCAAGGGAGGCGACAGCGGGCCGGCGGTCGATACGGAGAAACGTGAGGCCAGCCTGCTCCTGTCGGGGGTCAACTATGACGGGCTGGAGATGCCGCCGACCGGCAAGCTGCCGCAGGCAAAGATCGACGTCCTGTCCCGCTGGGTGAAACTGGGCGTTCCCGTGCCGGCTGATGCACCGGAGATTATCGAGGTGGCCGAACACAAGGGTTCGCCGCAGGTCAACGCCGAGACGAAGAACCACTGGGCTTTCCGGCGGATCGTGCGCCCTGATGTGCCGGCCGTGAAACGACAGGCATGGGTTGCCAATCCGATCGATGCGTTCATTCTGGCGCGGCTGGAACAGGCGGGGCTCGAGCCCAGTCCGCCGGCCGACAAACGCTCGTTGATGCGGCGGGTCCATTACGACCTGCTCGGAATTCCCCCCTCACCGGGCGAAGTAGAAGAGTTTGCGAGCGACTCCGCACCGGACGCATACGAACAACTCATCGAAAAGCTGCTGGATTCGCCGCACTATGGCGAACACTGGGCACGGTACTGGCTCGACGTCGTGCGCTATGGAGAATCGAACAGCTACGAGCGCGACAACCCCAAGCCGTTCGTGTGGCGCTACCGCGAC
>CAZWGW010000309.1:0-7817 GCA_964633565.1 uncultured Planctomycetaceae bacterium | reverse complement strand
CCCCGATTTGCCGTTGATCTTCGGCGTGCGGCCGAATTCGCCGACGGCGACGACGATCGCCGCCTCCAGCAGGCCGCGCTCATGCAGGTCATCGAGAAGCGCCGAGAGCGACTGGTCGAGCATCCACGCGTGCCGGTCCTGGAACTGCTGGAAATTCCGGTCGTGCATGTCCCACCCGCCATCACCGGTGTCTTCCACCGGCTCGACGTGCGAACTCCAGTTGACCTGCACGAACCGCGCCCCGGCCTCGATCAACCGCCGCGCCAGCAGGCACGACTGGCCGAACCGGAACCGGCCATACTTGCGTCGCACCTCGTCAGATTCCTGTTCGAGGTCAAACACTTCGCGCGACGCCTGCGACGTGAGCAGCGCGAACGCCTGCTGGTAGAACTCATCCAGCCGCAGCATCGTGGCCGAACGGTCGACCTGCCGAGTCAGTGCGTCAAGGTTCGCGAGCAACTGGCGGCGTGAGTCGAGTCCGCTGGGGGTGACGCCGTCGGTCAGTTCCAGCGCCGGGACCTGCACCCCGCGCTGCGGGTCGTATTCCAGGCGAAACGGGTCGTGCATCGGCCCGAGCGTGGCGGCCGTCTCGCCGGCGATGACTTTCTTCCCCTGATGCAGCTTGCCGCCGACGGTGAAACACCGCGGCATGTCGGGGCTGAAGCCGGCGATACGGGAGACGATCGAACCGTGCGTCGGCTGCAGTTGCCCGGCCAGCGTCTGCCCGCCAAGGCTGATCCCGCCAGTCTGCGAGCCCGTGAGGCCGATCGTGCCGGCGATGCCGTGGTCGTTCGAGGCGCAGTGGATTGAGCGGAGGATCGCATACCGATCGGCGCGGCGCGCCAGCCGGGGCAGGAGTTCACAGATCTCGATGCCGGGTACATTCGTCGCAATCGGACGATAGGGCCCGCGGTACTCCAGCGGCGCGGCCGGTTTCAGGTCGAATGTGTCGAGATGACTGGGTCCACCCCAGAGCCAGAGTAGGATGACCGAGCGAGCCGGTGCGGAGGTTGTCTGCGCGCGGGCTTCGTGGCGCAGCAGATCCGCCAGCGTCAGCCCCGTCATACCGAGCGCGCCGATCCGGAGCAGTTCGCGGCGCGAGACCCGCGACGTGCCGGCGTGTGTCGTGCGCAGTCGGCCGACGTGAAGCATGAGGCGGGTCCGAGCTTCGTTGCAGGGCTGATCCCGTTGGCGTCGAGTCCCTCCGATAGTGTACCGTACGGTGACGGGGAAGTAGATGTCGGTATGGCCCGAAAGAAATCCAAAGCCGCAGCGCGGCGCTACTGGCTGTTCAAGTCGGAGCCGACGGCGTATTCGATCGACGATCTGGCGCGAGAGCCAAAGCAGACGACGTGCTGGGACGGCATCCGGAACTACCAGGCACGCAACTTCCTCCGCGATGAAGTGCAGGTCGGCGACCAGGTTTTCTTCTATCACAGCAGCGCCGATCCTCTGGCGATCATGGGGACAATGCAGGTCGTCCGGGCGGGGTATCCGGATCATACCGCGTTCGACCCGCAGCACCCCCACTACGACGAGGAGAGCCGCGAGCAGGAACCGACCTGGTACATGGTCGACGTGAAACTCGCGCGGAAGTTTCCCGCGCCCGTGACGCGCGATATGCTGGGTCGTGAGAAATCCCTGGCGAAAATGATGCTGCTGCAGAAGGGGTCGAGGCTCTCGATCCAGCCGGTGACGGAGGCGGAATGGCGCGAAGTGCACCGGCTGGCAGGGATCGAGTCGCCTTGACAAATTGCAGCCACGGTTCGGGGCCGCGTGGATTGTGGCCCCATCCAACTGACCCGCGTGGGCAAACTATGGAATCGAACACGATGCCGGGCAACAAGCCGCCGCTGCACAAATCGCGCGGCTTTCAGATCGCGCTGGGAGCGGCCATTTCGCTGCTGTGCCTGGCGTGGGCGTTCTGGAGCATGGTCCGACAGGACGATCCGCAGAAGGTGCTGCGCGAGATCGGAGATGCATTCGCCCGGGCAGATTACCGCACGCTGCCGCTGATTGTGGCCGTGCTGTTTCTGTTCTACTGGCTCAAGGCGTACCGGTGGCGGCTGCTGCTGTCTCCGCAGGGGGACTTCCGCGCGATGCGCGACCTGTTTCCCCCGATCCTGATCGGATTCGCGTTCAACAACCTGTTACCGTTGCGGCTCGGAGAATTTATCCGCTGCTTCGTGTTGACCCGGCAACAGAAGGTGCCGCTGATGACGTCCCTGGCCAGCGTGGCGCTGGAGCGCATCCTGGACGGCATGACGCTCCTGACGTACCTGGGGATCGGACTGGTGTTCGCGCGGGGGATGCCGGGCGAACTGCATCGGTCCGCCCTTGTTCTGGCCGGCATGATGGCGATTGGTGCGCTGGGCGCAGGGGTGTATCTGTTCTGGACGCGGGCCTTCGTCAACGTCGTCGAAGCATGCCTGCGACGAGTCCCGTTCGTGTCGGAGAAACTCCGGCAGAAACTCACCCGCCTGCTGGAAACCGGGGCGGCCGGATTGCACGCAATCCGGAGCGTGCGGCTGATGATCGGGATTCTGCTGATTTCGGCCGTCCATTGGGGTCTCAACGGGCTGGTGTTTTACCTGTCTCTGCGGGCCTTTTCGATCGATGTCTCCTGGGCCGTCTGCTGTGTGCTGATGGGCGCGGTCGCACTGGCCGTGGCGGCGCCGTCGGTTCCGGGGTTCTTTGGCATCATCCAGGCCTGTTTTGTGGCGGTGCTGGGACTGTTCGTGCAGAACAAGGGGCAGATTTTTGCGGCCTCGGTCTATTTTCATATTTCCGGTTACATCCCCGTGACGCTGGGAGGCCTGGCCTGCTTCCTGCTGATGGGGATGCACGTGAGCGATGTCCGCCACGAGGCGGAACTGCGGAGCGAGGACTCGCCCGCTCTCGCTTCGGCCGCCGGCGCCGTTGCGGAGGCATCAGCAATGCCGGGCGGAGTGTCTGATCCACGATGAATCATCGACGATTTCGGGTATCGCTGTGGTTGCTGTGTGCGTGGATCGGATTCGGAACGGCGGGATCGGCCGGCGAGCCGGTCGACGCCTCGCGCGCCCGCCGCGATAACGGCGACCCGACGCTGTGGTACGACGTGCAACTTGTCGGAGTCGAGGGGCGCGCATGGGACGACACGAAGTCGTACTTCGATCGACTACCGGCCAGGGCGGAGGGACTCGTGCGGCCGGAGGTGTGGAACCTGAGCCGCCATTCGGCGGGGATGGCGGCGCGGTTTGTGACCGATGCCACGACACTGAAGGCACGCTGGACGCTCACGTCGGAAATCCTCGCCATGCCGCATATGCCGGCCACGGGAGTCAGCGGACTCGACCTGTATGTGCGCGACGTGGAAGGAACCTGGCGCTGGCTGGCGAACGGCCGACCGACCGCGAAAACCAACGCCATGTCGCTGTACACGAACATCCCTCCCGGCACGCGGGAGTACCTCCTGTACCTGCCGCTGTACAACGGTGTGAGCGCGGTCGAACTCGGATTACCCGAAGGGGCCTCGCTGCATAAGCCGGAGCCGTATCCGCACGGACACGAGAATCCCGTGGTGTTCTACGGCACGTCGATTACCCAGGGGGGTTGCGCTTCGCGTCCGGGAATGGTCCACACGGCGATTCTGGGACGGCGATTGAACCGGCCGGTGATCAACCTCGGCTTTTCAGGAAATGGGCGGATGGAACTCGAAGTGGCGGAATTGATGGCCGAACTGGACGCGGCGGTGTACGTGATCGATTGCCTGCCGAATATCGGCGCGAAGGAGGTTGCCGAGCGGACGCAACCGCTCGTGCAGGCGCTGAGGACCGCGCGCCCCGGGACTCCGATCGTGCTGGTCGAGGACCGGACGTACAGCGATGCGTTTCTGAATGCGTCGAAGCGCGAGCGGAGCGAGTCGAGCCGCGCGGCACTCAAGCAGGCATTCGACGAATTGGTCGCCGCGGGAACCACGCGGCTGTATTATCTGGCGGGCGAAGACCTTCTGGGGGACGACAACGAAGGGACCGTCGACAGTTCGCACCCCACGGACCTGGGATTCCTGCGCCAGGCGGACGCGTTTGAGCCCGTTCTGCGTCAGGCGCTGGCCGAATCGGTCAAGAATTGACCGATTTTTCTGCGCCGCCTATACTTCCGGCGCGCCGTTGGAGACGGGAAGTCCGCCCTGCGCCGGGTGTTCGGCTGGGAGGCCGAGTCTGACGGTGCGATATTGCGCCAGGTGTCCGACATGAAAAGTGAACATCGCCACGAGTTGGCGGAAAACGACCTCAGCAAAGCGATCACCCGTGTCCTGGAAAAGGCCGAGCCGCATTCCAACAAGATCCTGCTGGCCGCGCTGGTGGTGACGGTGGTCGTGGTGGCGGTGGTGTACGGCATGAAGTCGGCGACCGGGACCCGATCGGCGGGCTTCGCGGAATTCACCGACTGCGAAACGGGAGACTGCTTTGAGGATGTCGCGGAGGAGTATCCCGAAACCGTCATTGCAACGTGGGCCCGTCTGAGGGCGGGCGAGATGTATCTGGAGGACGGCATTCGGACCTCCACGACCAACCGGAATGTGAGCAACGACCGATTGCACAAGGCGAAGGAGTCGTTTGACCGCGTGCTCAAGGGGGACAACGTACCGCCCCAGGCCCGCGAGCGAGCGCTGTACGGCATGGGGACGTGCCTGGAAGCTCTCTCCGACAAGGACACGCGTCCGGCCATCGAGGCGTACAGGTCGTTGCTCAGCGAATTCGAGCAGACTCAATACAAATACCTGGTGGAAGACCGGATCAAGGCGCTGGAGTCGAACCAGGCGCAGGACTTCTATGCATGGTTCCACCAGCAGAACCCCAAACCGGAAGACCGCCCCAGCCCCCGGGACCGGCTTGATTTCCTGCGGAACACGACGCCACGCGTCCCGTCGGACGACGACGGATCGGGGCTGCCACCGCCACCTCCGTCGGCGGAGCCGCAGACGCCGGCGCCGACTCCGCCAGCAGATTCCGCAACCGGGAACGGTCCAGCGCTGCCGCAGGACGGGACGCAGGCCACGCCGACGCCGGCTCCGGGAACGCCTCCCGATGGGGCAGCCCCGGGCGGTGAGAAACCGGCAACCCCTGCCCCGGAGTCCGAGGGCGCCGCCGCGCCTGCCCCGGGAACCCAACCCTGAGCGGGGCTGCGGCAGAATCGCGGCGCGCGATGCGCGTCGACTCAGCGGCCTTATGGCCGCCGCTCGCCCGTATGTCTGACCAACTTTCGACAGAACCGGTGCAGTTCACGGTGGAGGCGCGCGCGCACGGCTGGCGCGTGGACCATTACCTGTGCCGGCTGTTCCCCAACTACAGCCGCGGCCTGTTTCAGAAGTCGATCGAGCAGCAGCACGTCCTCGTGAACGGACTGCCGGTCAAGGCGTCGCGGCGCGTGCGGATCAACGACCGGATTTCCGTTCGTCTCCCCGAAGAGCCGGATGGAACGCTGGTGGCGGAGGACATTCCGCTGGCCGTGCTGTACGAGGATGACGCGCTGGTCGTGATCAACAAGTCGGCAGATATGGTGACACATCCCGGGAAAGCCCACTATCGCGGGACGCTGGCGGCCGCGCTGCAGTTTCACTTCGACCGGTTGAGCGACGTTGCCGGGCAGTTGCGACCGGGAATCGTGCACCGCCTGGACCGCGACACAACGGGGGTCATCGTCGTGGCGAAGGACAACCAGGTGCATCACCGGCTGAGCGGCCAGTTCGAACAGCGGGAGGTGACGAAGGAATACCGCGCGATTGTGCGGGGCGTGGTCTCGGCCGACCAGGGGATCATTGAGACGCACCTGAAGGTCCATCCGCGCGTGCGCGAGAAGATGATCGTCTGCCCGCCGGGGGAGAACACACGGGCCGCCGTCACGCGATTCGAAGTGCTGGAACGGTTTCGGGGCTTCAGCCACCTGCGGCTGCTGCCGCGGACGGGGCGGACGCATCAGCTCCGTGTGCACCTGCGGCACATCGGTCATCCGATCGTGGCCGATCGCCTGTACGGCGGGCATGCGGAACTGCGTCTCTCGGAGCTCGCGCCGCACCTGACAAACGGCGGTGAGGACGTTACGCTGATTGGCCGCCAGGCGCTGCACGCCGCGCGGCTGGTCTTCCGGCACCCGGTGACCGAGCACCCGATGGAGTGCGCCGCGCCCCTCCCGGAGGACATGCAGCGGACGCTGGAGGCGCTGCGGACGCATCGGACTTTGAACGGATGAAACTGTCGAAAGTGAAACTTGCAGATGGGGCTGTGCACGTGGCGGCCGTGGACGAAAGCGCGGTGCGGCTGCTGGACCTGACACAGATCGAGAATTGCCGCACCCTGGCGGACATCCTCCATGCGCCCGACCCGCCACGGCTCGCACGGTTTCTGGTCGATCCCAATGCGGGCGCCATCCGCCCGGCGGAAGTCACGTTTCTGGCGCCGATTGACCGGCAGGAGGTGTGGGCGGCCGGCGTGACGTACAAGCGCAGCCAGGTCGCGCGGATGGAGGAATCGGAGCACGGGGCCACGCACTACGATCGCGTCTATACGGCGGACCGCCCCGAGCTGTTCCTGAAGGCGACGCCGAACCGCGTATCGGGGCCGGGTCAACCGGTCCGCGTCCGCTCGGACAGCCAGTGGTCCGTCCCGGAGCCCGAATTTACGCTCGTCCTGAACCCGGCGGGAAAGATCGTCGGCTACACGATCGGCAACGACATGTCCGCGCGGGACATCGAAGGGGCGAACCCGCTCTATCTGCCGCAAGCCAAGGTCTATCGCCAATGCTGCGCGCTGGGACCGTGCATCCGGCTGGCCGATGAGCCGCTCGACCTGGCGGGCACGGCGATCTCGCTGACCGTGACTCGCGACGGCCGCACGGCGTTCAGCGGCGAGACGACCCTCGGCCAGTTGCATCGCCGTCCGGAAGAAATCGCGGCGTGGCTGCTGCGTGAGAATGAATTCCCTGACGGAGTGTTCCTGCTGACCGGGACGGGAATCGTTCCGCCGGACGACTTCACCTGCCGGAACGGAGACGTGATTTCGATGACGATCACCGGCATCGGCACGCTGGCGAATCCGGTCGTGGGAGGTGGAGCGAAGTGAGTGGTGATGCACCGGCTGACCGCTTCCGCACCATTCACCAGTCACCACGCGCCAAAAAGAACGCGGCCTCCGGACGTTCCGGAGGCCGCGCTGCAAACACGTTCACGACACAGCCGACTCAGTGGGCCATGCTGAACAGGCGGGACAGGCTGAACTTCTTCGACAGCGGCCGACCCGTGTTCGGGGGGAGCTGCTTGGGGAAGTAGGCCTTGGTGTCTTCCGGCGGGGCCGGCGCGGGAGCCGGACCTTCGCCGCCCTGCATCGGGACCGGCTGGGCCATCGGGGCGCAACCGTTCGGGACGCAGGCGTTCGGAGCACACGCGACGTCGCACGGCGTGTCACAGCAGTCGACGATCTCGTAGCCGGCGGCTTCGAGAGCTTCTTCCGCCTGGTCCACGACGTCTTTGTCGCAATCCGCCAGAGCGCACGTCAGGGCGTCGATGACGCACTGTGTGGCGAGGCACGGATTGTCTTCGAGGGCGTCGCCGATCTCATCGCCCGCCTGCGCCCGGACGTCAGGATCGGCGTCGTTCAGGGCGTAGACCATGGCGCACATGATCTCGGGGTAGCACACGATGTCGTAGTCGCCCAGGTCGTCGATGGCGTCTTCGCGATCACCGGGATCGCACGCCGTCTGCGACTTGTAGATCAGCTTGGCGACTTTGCAGGCGTCGTCACGCCGGCAGCACTTTGTTTCCCCGCAGCAACCGTCGC
>CAZWGW010000308.1:0-7853 GCA_964633565.1 uncultured Planctomycetaceae bacterium | reverse complement strand
GCGATCACCGGCAACAGGACAGCCGCAGCCAGCATCAAGCCTCGTTGATGCCGGTTCCTGCCGTACATGATTCGGAACGAGACGCTGCCCGCCAGTTTGACGCGGTCACCCGAGCGCAGCGGCTGGTCCTGAATCAGTTGGCCGTTCACACGGACACCGTTCTTGCTCCCGAGGTCCGAGACCCACCACCGTTGCCCGTCGAAGGAGAGTTGGCAGTGGCGTGAGGAGAGATCGGAATTGTCAAAGCGAAAATCGTTATCGGTTCCCCGCCCCATGGAGTAGCCCGAGCGGACCAGCCACAGGTCGGACCCGTCGTCAAACAACAGGTGGGCCGGTTGAACGGCCGGTCCCTGTGCAGCCGGGGCAAGGCTGGTAATCAGGCGGTCGGCTTCGCGCGCCGCATTGCCCGCGGCACCGGCGGCTGCGGACTGCCGGGACGACGGCGGCTGCGTTTGTGCGCGTGGATGTGCCACGTCGGTCTGGATCGGCGGCTCGGTGGGCGTCTGGGCTGCCACGGACGAGGCAGGCCGCGGCACGCTGCTGCTTCGGAGGGGCGTAGAGCGGGTCGAGATGCCACGGGCGCGCTTCTCCGCCACCCGGCTCCGCAGCCGCAGCAGTTTCTCGAAGTCGAAATCGATCGGCCGGCGCACGGCAAACGGGCGCAAGGCCTCGATCACCGCCGCCATGGAGGGATACCGGTCCTCAGGGCGCCGGGCCATCATCCTTGAGACGATCCGGTCGGCGGCGTCCGGCAGCGACGGGACCTTTTCCCGCACGGAGGGCCGCGGTTGAGTGCGATGCGCCTGAATGAGGCCGGTCCGCGAGTCGGCCCGATAGGGCCGTGCCGCAGTGAGCGCGGTGTACAGCGTGCCCCCCAGACCGTACACGTCGGAACGCTGATCGGCCTGCATGCTGTCGTCGGCCTGTTCGGGCGGCATGTAGTCCGCTGTCCCGAGGCAGTCGTGCCCGAAGATCATCGCCAGCGAAAACTCCTCCCCGCACAGGTCGGTCCCGAGAAATGACAGTCCGAAGTCGACCAGTTTCACCCGTCCGTCGGCGGCGATCAGGATGTTGTCGGGCTTCACGTCGCGGTGCACCATTCCACCGGCATGCAGCGACCCGAGGGCCGCGGCGGCCTGCCGAATCACGTCGCATGCCGTCGGCCAGTCGAGCGGCCCCTTAAGGCCGACCAGTTCATGCAATGCAATCCCCTCGAACAACTCCATCACAACGTAATCAACCTCGCCGAAGACGTCGTCGGTCTTGCCGAGAGCCAGTGTTCTGACCAGGTTTTCGTGACGGGCCAGCATGCCCAGCCGGGCTTCCAGGCGGAAGCGGGCCGACATTCCGGCGTCGTGCTTGAACCGTTCCGACAGGACCTTGACGGCGACCGCCGCGCCGGAGCGCGTATCGATAGCCTGGTACACCGTCCCCATGCCCCCCACTCCCAGGAGGCGCGTGATGACAAACTCATCAATCCGGAGCCGGCGTCCGCGACCGGCGAGGAGTTCATCGGCCTGAAACCGGGTCAGCCGCCGCGCGCGGACCAGGGCCTCGGCCAGGGCGTTGTCGTCAGCCACGCTGTCCTGGCTCGCGATCTCACGAACCGCCTTCCAGTCGTTCGCGGCACAGATGCCGCTGCGTTCGAGCGCTTCGATCAACCGGGAGGTGATGGTCAACACCAGTCGGCACTCCACACGCCGGATGGCAATCGAGAACGAGACAGGGTCATCTCAGAACAGTATATCCCGCACAGGCTCGGACTCCAGTCGGAACCGGCCGATTCCCCCCGTTCAATGGAATGCAGCCGTGACGAACAAGGTGCGGGGGCGCCAAGGTCCCCCCTGCGGAATCAACCTCCGCCCCAGTCGAGCCGCAGCAACCGGCCCGAGTCGAAGCCGCAGACGGCCCATTCACCGGACGAGTCACAATGCAAACCGCAGATCTCATCCGGCGCCGTCGAGGCCCACAGCAGTTGTCCCTCGGCATCGAGCCAGTACAGGTGATGTTCGAGCGTCGACGCCACCAGGCGATTCGGATCGTAGCTGACCGCGACTCGATTGACGGTCCCCTCGACGACGTAGGCCCCGACGCTTTGCCCCTCTCCGTCGTAGGTCTGAATGCCGTGGTGGTACCCCGCCACGTAAATCAGGTCCCCGTCACCGGTGACGGCAATGCCTCCGGCATTCGACCAGAGTTTCTCGTCCCAGAGTTGTTCCCCGGCAAGGGTGTGACAGCAGAGCAGGTCATGTTCCGCGGCACCGATCAGCACGGGAACGGCCGTGCACAAGCGCAGGTGTGACAGGGGTCGGATCGTTTCGAACTCGGCTTCCCGCCGTTTGTGTTCTGAATAGACGAAGTTTCGACCGTTGGCGAGACTGACGGCGAAATGCGTGCCGAAGGGAGCGGCCGCCACCGCGATACAGACCTCCGGCAGGTCCAGTTTCCAGACGGATTGAAAATCGCGGTCGAGGCGATGCAACGTCGCCTCGCCGGAGACCGCGACCCCGGTCCGACCATCGTCGCTCCAGTCGAGGACGCGAACGGGCTCGCGCAAGCGGGTCAGCGCCGCGATCCGGCCCGCCCGATCCAGCCGCAACAGCGTCCCGGCCTCGTCGGCAGCAAACACCTCACCGGTCTCCGCAGCGAGGTCGAAGCAGGTCAGCGGGCCTTCCGTGGCGCAGGACCATTTCGCAGTCGGTCCCAGACCACGCCCCGAACGAATCCAGTCGGGTGCGCCGGGCTCGGACCATTCGTCACTCATCGTCGGGAGTAGGATTGGCCGCCCAGCACTTCGAGCGCCGCGCGGAGGTCGGGGTCTGTGTCCGGATCGAGCGTCCTGGCCGACCGCGGCCGCGGCGCATCGTCGGGTACGGTGACGACCAGATCCGGCTCGACGCCAATCTTACTGTAGGTGTTTCCGTTGGGCGAGTAGAAACGCGCCGTCGTGAGCCGCAAGGCCATGCCGTGGGATGCCTGGTAGATGCTCTGCACCGACCATTTTCCGTAGGATTTGCGGCCGATGATCGTCCCGCGGCGGTGGTCGCGGATCGCACCGGCCACAATCTCGCTGGCGCTGGCGCTGTCGCCGTCGATCAGCAGCACGAGCGGAGTCCGCCAGGTTCCGGGCGAATGGGCATAGTAGGATCGATCCTGGCCGGATGCCCGGCCCTTCGTCGACACAATCAGGCCGTCGTCGATGAAGCGATCGACGACCGAGACCGCCTCATCGAGCAGGCCGCCCGGGTTGCCGCGCACGTCCCAGACGAGCGAGCGCATGCCCTGGCGATGCAGGGACTGCAGCGCCCGATCGAGTTCCGTCGTGCTGTTGCGCTGGAAAGCCGTGAGTCGGATGTACGCGACGCCCGACGTCGAATCGAGAATTGTCGCGACCGGGATGCTCTTGACGACGACCTCGCGACGCTCGCAGGCCACGTGGCGCGTGGATTCGCCCCGGGCGATGTCCAGACTGACGCGGCTGCCCGGTGGACCCGTGAGCAGGTGCGCGGCCTCCTCCGTGGACATCCGGCGGCAGTCGACGCCGTCGATACCCACGATCCAGTCACCGGCCTCGAGGCCGGACTGCTCCGCCGGACTGTCCGGCAGCACGTCGACGAGCCACATCCCCTTGCCAGCCTTGCCTTCAATCACAATCCCCACGCCCACAAACTGGCCGCGGATATTGCTGTTCAGGTCCTCGTAGCGTGTCGGCGTCAGCACGCTGCTGTAGTCGTCGAGGCAGTTGCACGCGCCGAAGACGTACTCCATGATCACGGCATCCTCGCCAAGGCCCAGCATCCGCTGCGCGAGTTCGCACACCCCACGCACGGTCTGTCGCACGCCGTCGCGCCGCGGAATCGGCTTGTTCCAGAAGCGTTCACGGAGGATCGTCCGAAATTCCTGCACCCGCTGCGGATCAGCCCCGAAGACGTTCTGCTCCAGGAACCTGTCATTGGCCAGCGCCAGCCACAGGCTTTCGGTACCATGAGCAATGATCGACTGCGTGCTGATCGGTTCAACGAAATACACCTGAATCTGGGTGAGCACGTTGTCCAGCGCGTCGAGTGCCTCGTCACCGGAGAGGCGCAGCAAGCTGCCGCGGAACGACTCGTCGGAGTAGCGCCGATCGATTCCGAACTGGAACTTCGCGCGCCGCAGGCCGTACGTGAGGTTCTCGTTGTCGGGCCAGGCCTCGAGCGCGTCCTCATACAATTCGATGGCGTCGCGCCAATGCCGCTGGTGCTCCAGTTTCACGCCGGACGTGAAGACTTCGTCCGGCGACGTCTGCGCCGGATCCAGGGCGTAGCCCGCTGCCGCAAGCCAGCCGAACAGTCCCAGCAGCACCAGGCGCGCAGCACAACGCAGCACGATGGAGCGTGCCATGCGGTCCCCCCTCAATGAGATTGACCGCGGCTGCGACCCCCCTCGGGCGCACGCCGCGGCGGCCATGCAGAAGCATGTGCCGACAAGTCAACATACGCCACGATGCGCGTGTGGTCAAAATGCCACAAGCCCGCGACTGCATTCAAACTGCCGATCCGCGCAGAAATCCGCCGAATCGTTCACCTGGCAACGATCGACGGGGACTCTGGCGAGGGGATCGAAGACAACGACCGGAGCGGATCGCCGGTCAGATTGTGGCGATTGCGTCGATCATGACCGGGTCAATCGCCGCAGTTGACATCGCGCCGTCTGACGAGCTGCGATGGCCCTGTGCATCAGGCGCTGCGCGCGGGCTTTTTGGCTTCCACCAGAATGCCGCCCATCTTGAAGAACTTGTGGACGGGAGTGAACCACAACTGCTCGTGCCAGGGGAGTCCGGACGACAGGCAGGCCTCTTCCAGTTCCACTCGATTGTATGTGCGGCATTTCCAGGCGCGACTGACGACGGCGCCGGAATACGTGTCTTCGGTGGCAAGCAGCAACAGGCTGCCCCCCGGCTTCAGTACGCGTCCCAGTTCCTTGAGGCCGGGCCGTGGGTCGGTCAGATGTTCGATCACCCACCCGCAGGTGACGCAGTCAAACGACTCATCGTCAAACGGCAACCGGGTCATGTCGGCGGCGATGTACACCGGACGGACGCTTTTGACACGTTGCCGTGCGCGGCGCAACATCTTGTGTGACAGGTCGCAGGCCACGATTCGCGTCTGGGGCGCCACGACTTTCAGCAGATGGCCCAGGATCTGTCCAGCGCCCGAACCAACGTCAAGGATCGACTGGAACCGCGTCACGTCGAAGCGGCGGCGGCGGAGCATGCGTCCCACGAGCGGTTCATGCAGCGACAGGAAGCTCCCCAGGGCGAGCACGGCGCCGGCCGGTCCGTCGTACAGGTGCCTGACCCGGCTGCGGTACTGGCCCTCGCTCAGCCGGCGCATCCCCTGGAATTCCACAATCCGCCGGATCGCCGCCTTCGCCGATTTGCGAGCCCTGGGCGATGTTTTGGGTGACCGACGCGTGACCACCGTTGTGTGTCCTGGTGCCTGCTTGCCGCCGGAATCCGGGTCCGCTGCTCTGTCGCGTGACGGCACAGCCTATCCCGCAGGCAACGTGCATTCAACCGATCCCCTGATCGGCACTGACAATCACGTCGTAGGCGGCCCGGCTGTCGGGGGCGTCGCGAAGCGCCGCGAGAAACCCGGGGCGCTGAATGAGCCGGCCGACCCGGGCCAGCACGTGCAGGTGTGTCCGGGCATCACGGCACACAACAAGAAAAAACAGGTCGGTCAGCGAATTGTCGGGCGCTCCGAATGGAATACCGCTCAGGGTGCGGCCAAACGCAACCACCGACTCCGCGACGGCATCCGGCAGCGGCTGCCGGGGATGCGGCAACGCCACGCCGTTTTCAAACGCCGTTGACATCAGGTCCTCGCGCTCCTGGACTGCCTTCAGCACGGCCGCGGGCTGCCAGATTTTCCAGGTGCGTCCGGCAATTTCGATCAACCCTTCCAGCACCGATCGTCTGGTCCGCGCTTCGAACGGCACCTGCACCAGTTCCGGCGTCATCAGGCTGCTCACCGGCACTTGTGCGTCGACTTCCTCAGATCGTTGCGACTGCTCGACGGCCGCCAACTGGCTGTCGGAATACTGTCGCATCTCCTGCTCAAGCCATTGCGTGACCTCGGCGGCGTGGAATTGCCATTCGCCGGATCGTCGATGGCAGGGGATCCGTCCGCGGTTGGCAAGGCGTTCGATTTCTCGCCGGTCACGGCCCAGGTGCTCGGCAAGTTCCTCCAGGCTGTACCAGTCTTGTGGCATACGGGGCGGGCGGGCTTCCCGGTCTTCCGGGGGGTCGGAAGGCGCGGGCATGGGGGCAGGACACGACCGGCGGGCTGTTCGAGCTGCAACGCGATTCAAGCCAGGCACGGCGCCAGACGCCCGAAACGTTGCAGACAATCGCGTATTAAACTGTGATGATCCTGCTTCCACAAGTCACGCGACCACACTTCAATCTCGTACATGCCACGGTATCCGGCCGACTCCAGCGCTCCCATGATTTCGCCGAGCGGAATCAGACCGTCGCCGGGCAGCAGCTGGTCATTGTCGCACCGCGGTGGTTCGCGCCAGTCACCGAGCTGGACGACGGCAATCTGCGAAATCAGGTCCGGAATCCGCTCAATCAGCCGCGGCTCCTGCCACAAATGATACGTCCCGAACGCCAGTCCCACCTGCGGATGATCGATGCGCCCCAGCAGCTCCAGCGTGTCATCGAGGTTCGACAGAAATGACCACTCGTTCGCGAACAGCGGATGCATCGGTTGGAGCGCCAGCCGCAATCCCGCCGGCGCACTGCAGGCCAGTTCCGTGACGGCGTCGACCACCAGACGCCGTGCATGCGAACGGATGTGCCGCAATTGGGGGCCCGGCATGACGACGACGGCAGCGGCCCCGAGTGCGCCGGCCAGGGACAGCGCCTGATGCGCGTCGCGGACTGCTGCGGCATAACTATGGCCGTGGGTCCCGGTGAATCCCCCGATCCAGCCCACGGACGACACCAACAGCCCTGATTCGCGAATGAGGCGCACGCCGGCGGCTGGTTCGAGTTCCAGCAGTTTCGCCAGCGACACGCCGATCCCCCGCACTCCGGCCCGCACGAACGCAGCGACCGACTCCTGCAACGACCAGCGGATGGTCGTCGTCTGGTGGATCGACAGGCGCAACGCCGCGGCGTCGGGCAATCCCTGCCTCTGCGGAAACGACGACGGCCCGGTCCCCATCCGGGACGGCAGCACTGAGTGGATGTTCAAAGTGAATTCGGTTCCCAACCGGCGAATCACCGAAACTGGATCGGCACCGCTGTGGCGTCAGCAGCCGCGCGTCATCCGGGACACGTTGACCGTTTCACGCGCGAACCGCACAGTTCGGACTTGACGGAGGACTGGCATGAAACCGGAGTCCCCCCATTGCCGCGGGGCCCGGAGGAGATCCCGTGTTCACACCGACGACCGGAACATCAACGCAGCATATTTCGCCGCGCAGATTCTGGTGGAATGCGTGCCAGCAGCCTTATCCGATGGAGTTCAACACGGGAGAGGGATCGTCGGCTACGTTAACCCACACATGGACGTGCGGCGTGCCGCGGAAATACCAGACAAAAGAAGGACCCTCAATCCGCCACACGTCCCATACGCCATCCTCGCCAATGTCCCCTTCCTTGTAAAATGCGAGCGAGCATTTGTCCAAGCCCCCCTGTTTCTCCAGGCACATGGACGCCTCATTGCGATCGGACACCCGATAGGGTTCCAGCAGGGACTTGAGAACACCCTGGGCATGCTCCTTCTGATCGGTCGACAGTTCGACAATCGGCATTCCGGGAAACTTTCCCTCGCTCCCCTGGAACGGAACCTCGGCTTCCT
>CAZWGW010000307.1:0-7858 GCA_964633565.1 uncultured Planctomycetaceae bacterium | reverse complement strand
TGGGACCCAATGCGCGAAAGCCGCTTTTTTCCTCCTATCTCGCGACGCCGGAGGTCGTCATGTAGCATGAGTGACCACTCCTGGCGAGGTGCCATGCCGACGAATCCGTTTGCCGCGGTCATCAACGCATCGTGGGGCCTGGTCTGGTCCGGACCTGCCTTCTGGGCTGCCGCGATGCCGCTGACCGGGGGGATGCTGACGCTGGTCGGGGTCTGGGCGTGCCGACGGCGGTTCAATGAGACGTGGCGGCGCGTCGGCCTGCTGGCCGCGTTATCACTGGTGCTGTGCGGAGCGTGGCTGGCTGTCTGCCCGCCCCCCGGGTTGCTGGTCGTCGCACGGCCAACGCCGGAGCCGCCTGTTGCCGGAGCCGATCTGCGTGCGGCGGTTGTAACGCTGCCGTCCCGCCCGCCCCGAGTCGCGGGACCGTTTGAACCGACGCGGTCGGTGATCTTCCCAACGGAAGTCGAGGGGTATCCCCACCTGGCGCGGGTCGAGCGGGTGCTCAACCGTCTGCCGTTTCAGTCGCCGCTGGAACTCGCCGACGTTGCCTGGGGGGAAGCGGGCCGGTCGCTGGTGGCCGTGGACCGCTCGGGCGTCAACGTCTGGGACACCGTATCCGGCACGCTGCGCCGCCGGCTGGTCCTGGATGGGGTCAATTCGAATCGCGCCGTGACGAACTTTGACGGCACGCGGCTGGTGGTCATCGGCAAGTCAACGCGCGTGCTGGCGCTGCCGTCGCTGGACACCGTGCAGGCGTTCGCGGACGGGAGCGGCTCACCGGACACACTGGCCCTGTCGCCTGACGGGCTGCGACTGGCGTTGAGCTGGACAAACGGCAGCCACGGACTGCTGCGCGTGTTCAACTGCGACGACGGCATCATGTCGTACCAGCGACAGGGACCGCCGATGGAGGCGCTCGCCTGGACGCCGGACGGCCGCTACCTCGCCGTCGGCGAAGGGCGGGGGACTGTGATCTTTCTCTCATCGGCGGGAAAACTCGTTCGGCCGGGGATTCGCCTGACGCCGAGCGAACCGATCCGGTCGCTGGCGTTTTCGCCGCGCGGAGACCTCGTTGCCGTGTGTACGACGGAGTCGATCGGCGTCTACCGGGTGTTAGGCCGGCAGCAGGTGTGGTACCACGCGCCGCAGACACTGGAGCCGGGCAATCCGCCGTTTCGATTCCTGCGGCTTTTTTTCAGCGCTGACGGCTCCGAACTGCTGGTCGGCCGCTATCAGAGGCACGATCGAACCTGGCTCCAGGCGTACTCGACGGCGGCAGGGGAGCTGCTGCGCGAGAAGCAGGTGTCGACAGGCTACGGGAACGTCATGGAATTGTCGCCGGATGGCGGCATGATCGCGTACGAAGACCGCAATCACAGTGTCAGCCTGTGCGACGCCGCGACGTTCGATCCGGTCGTGCGGGGGTCGTCGGCCTGGAATGGGGACACCCTGTCGGGGGACCGTGGTTTTCCGGTCGGCCTGCGGCCGTCGCCGGACGGGGCGCGGCTGCTGACGTTTTGTACGCAGTCGGTCACCCTTTGGGACGTGAACAGCGGCGCGGAATTGTGGTCGGCGCACCGTCCGGACTGGGTGCGCGATGCGTGCTGGGACCCGTCGGGAGGATGGATCGCGATCGACCGCGACGGCAACGCGGATGCGAGCTTGAAGGGTGCGGCGGTCGAGATCCTCGATGCGGCCGACGGTAACGTCCTGCGCGAGTTCCTGTTCGATGATCCACGGGGAGGGCCGCTGCTCGTGCTGTCGGACGGAAGGATCACGGCATGCGGTAACCACCACGTGTACCAACTGGATCCTGACGGGAACCGGTTGTGGAAGGTCCCGCTCTGCGAGGGGCATGCCGAACTGTCGCACATTGCCGTCAGCCCCGATGAATCTCTGATTGCCGTGGTACACAAGCTTTCGGGGGGGGACACGATGCCCAAGCTGCCGTTTTCCCAGGGAAGCGTGTTCCTCCTGGACGGTGCGACGGGAGCGACGCGACATGAACTGCTGACACCGACGACGCCGGAGCGGGTGACTTTCAGTCAGGATGGACGTCGAGTCATTGCCTCAACCAACAACCATCCGCGGAGGATGGGGGCGTTTCAACCGCTTCTGGTGAGCTGGTTGGCGGAGTCTGGCGAACGACTGACCACGCCGGGGACTCCGGATGAGCATGAACCCGAACTTCAGCCACAGGGCTTTCGAGTCCGGCGCCAACAGGCCCTTCCCGATCGTCTGGAGAAACTGCGACTGCTCGCATTGCTGGCGACCCAGCGCGTGATCGTCGACGGGTACATGGGGGTCAGCGCAGATCGGCGCATTCTCGCCGTGGGCAAACCGATCGAGCAGAACGAAGCGGGCGCGTTTCCAAACTGGAGTGGCCGGCTGATGCTGTGGGACGTGGAGTGGGAACAGCCGCTGGGGACGCTGGTCCTGCCAAGCCGTTTCTGGGATGTGGCGTTCCTGCCAGACGGCCGCGTGGCGACGCTGAACGAGAACGGCACGGTGTTCGTGCTGCGCGGGCCGGGTTGATGGCGCCGCTGACCACGAAATGGAAGCCGAACCGTTCCGTTTTGTGTCGAAGCCCCGGCCGTCATTCAAGGCGGGTTGAATTCGCGGCTGCGGCGCCGGGTTGTTCCGTGACCGGGGACGGACCATCAATCAGATCGGTCGCCTCCCTGTTCAGCGCCATCCACCACAGGTCGTCGGCGTTCCAGACCGCCGTACCAAGCAGTCGGTCCTGTATGACTCGAACCCGGGAGTGGCTCCGCACGCTGTCCAGCGCCTGCCGCGCTTCTTCCGGCTTGCCCATCCGGTGCATTGCCATCGCAGTCAACAACACGGACGCAATCGACAAGGGCGAACTGCCTGCCGACTCAACCTGATTGACCTTTTGAGACCAGTCGAGGGATTCAGCGAATCGTTCACGGCGATACTCCGCCAGTGCCTTGGCGTGCCAGAAGAACCGTTCGTACTGATCACCGACGCCGTGCTCGGCAGCGAAGTCTGCGAGTTCGCAGGCGCGCGTCATGTCGGGTCCGGATTCGCGGGAGAGCAGGTACGCCTTGGCCGTTCGCTCGGCAGTCACGGGGTCCTCGGTCGTTCCCCAGCGTTCGAGGAGCGCACGTCGCGCATCGGCGATGCCATCCCTGTCCCCCTGTTGGACCAGCGTGAATATCCGGTAACAGGCCGGCAACTGATCATCCGGGTTCAGTTCGAGACTGCGGCGGAAATTGTCCGCGGCAGAGGGAAACCGCCCGAGCAACAGGTGGACTTTGGCACGATTCAGCAACTCCGCGGCGTCGGCCGGCTCGGCCGGCTCGACGCCTGCCTCGCGGAGGAGGGCGCGGCACAACAGCGCATTGGGATAGAGCGCGATCGCCGGCTGATTCGGATCAAGGGACAGGTGCTCCCTGACCAGGCTTTGTGCCCGGGCCAACTCCTCCTCCGCTTCCGACTCGCGGCCTGACTGTCGCTTCGCAAGTGCGGCCACAATCACGCACGGAAGCTGCACTTCATAGCGGGATTCGTCAACGCTGGCGCGGGCACGTTGTGACCACTCGATGGCCTCGTCGAATTCGCCGTCCCGCAGGGCCAGCAACCCGCGAGTCATCAGGAACACCGGCTCTAGAGGGTGTCCCTTTCCCTGTGCAACAGCCAGGTCGGCCAGCCGGCGCACCGTATCCCGGTCAGCTCGCGCATCCGGCGTCAACAGGCACAGCCGCGCAACGCGATACGCGGTGAGCGGATCGTCCGTGGAAGCGAACTGCTTCAATTCGAGTTCACAGAGAATTCTGTAGACATCGAGGACGCCGTTGTCGACCAGCAGCTGCGCCAGCTTGAGTGCCGACAAGGCATTGCCGGGATTGCCGTGGACGTCGAACAGGAAATACCGCGCGGCCATGGGCCAATCGCCCTCCCGGGCCCTCTGCTCGCCCCATTCGGCCGCTTGAGTGACGATTTCGCGACCAGTCCCCGCGCGAGGCATGGGGACGTTTCGCCAGTGGCGGGCCAACTCGTCGCGAACTGACGTGGCTGCGTGTTTGTCCGCCATGACGCGCGCCGTTCCCGAGGGACCGAACCTCAGTGCAAACGCGTCGGGGATGGCGGTCCGGGCCGACCGGTAACGGTCCAGCCATTCCGCGGCTGTCAGTGGAGTCTCACCGCCGGCTTCCACCCGACGTCCGGCCGCCAGTTCGGAGAGTCGGACCACGTCCGGCACAGACCGATCCGTCCACCGGGTCAGATTCGCCAGGTCAAACACCGCCAGGACCGGGCCTTTGCCTGCCACCACGGCGGTTGTGCCGGTCCAGGCAATCGTCCATCCCATCCCCGACAGAGGCAGCGGCGGCATGACGGGCTTGCCGTCCAGCGCACTCCAGATCCGCACGCGCTCATCGTCGCCGGCGGTCACAATAAACCGTCCGTCCGGAGAAAAGCTGACCGCATGGATTTCGTGGTCGTGTTCCAGCGGAGGGAGATGCAGCGTCCCCGCGCGCCAGTCCCAGATCCGCGCGGTTGAATCGCGGCAGGCGCTGACCAGGAGCCGTCCATCCGGGCTGAAGGCAACGCCGAAGGCCCAGTCGGGATGGGGAAAGGGGCCACCCACAAGCCGGCCGGTGTTGAATTCGATCACGCGCGCGGCGCTCTTTCCGCTCTCACCCCGGCACGACGTGGCGAGCCACTGACCGTCGGCCGAAAACGCCACATTGTCCGTCAGGCCGCCGTGTTCGATGCCGTACTCCATCATGCCGGTATCGGCGTCCCAGACGCGCACGACCAGGTCGGTGTTCCAGGTGACCAGCCTCCGTCCCAGCGGAGCGAACCGCAGCGCGCCGTTGTCGATGTACCAGTTATTGAAGGCGAAAGGTTCGACGGCCTGCCACTGCCGCAACTCGCGGGCGGTCTCCGAGTCAAAGATGCGCACGATCCCATCGACCGACAGGACTGCCAGCACGGCGCCGTCTGGTGACGCATCGATCGAGCGCGGTTCCGCATCCAGGGCGACTTCGGCCCTCGCTGCACCGGAACGCCAGTCCCAGATCTGCAGCCACCCTGATTGTCGACCCGGCTCAGAGTAACGCCGCGAGGGTATGCCGTCCGACGAAATCGTCGCCAGTTGCTGGCCGTCGCGAGAGAATTGCGCGTCCAGTAACGTCCCCTTGACGGTCACGCGCTGTCCCAGCGGCTGGCGCGTCTGTCCGTCGAACACCTGCGTCGTCCCGCCATTGGCATCGCGGCTCGTTCGGCCCGTCGGTGCAAAGAAGCGACCGTCGCGGCTGGAACAGACAAGGGTCCCCCCCCTCAGGGCTGTTTCTATGGCGAAATGGCCGGGCGTCGGATGACCTGTCTGTGCCAGTTCCCAGACAATGACCAGGCCCCCCTGTTGGGCCGTTGCAATCCGGCGTCCGTCCGGCGAAACGCTGACGGCACTGAGAGCGGATGAGTGCTCCAGCGAAAGCCGCGCGGGCGCCCCGTCGGCGACATTCCATGAATTCAGGAAACGATCGCCCCCCGCAGTCAATAGCTCAGTGCCGTCGACGGTATACGTGGCGGAATAAACAGGCTGATTCCCGCGATGGTTGATCTTCGTCCGCCTGGATTCGTTGCCCGTCCCGAACGTCTCAAGTTCTTTTCCATTCCAGCCATAAGTGAAAAAGGACCGTGGCTCTGCGGGATGCAGGCAGTATCCCAGAATTCCCTGCGCTTCCGGAGCGAGGCATTCCCGCCGCTCCAGGTCGAGGTACCGCAACCCTTCGGTGGCGACGAACAGGAGCCCCTGGCCGTCTTCGTC
This sequence comes from uncultured Planctomycetaceae bacterium, assembly GCA_964633565.1. GTDB lineage: Bacteria > Planctomycetota > Planctomycetia > Planctomycetales > Planctomycetaceae > CAZWGW01. Next base: position 2,061 of record CAZWGW010000307.1, on the reverse strand, counting down.
GAAGCGTGGGTCGGAGTGAATCAGCGGCTCCCAGGTAAGTTGATTCAGGGCGCCGCGACAGGCGACCGGTGGGAGCAGAGTCTGACCGGGATCGGACGGACAGGCAAAGACGCGCAATTGATTGTCCCGGCACACGGTCGCCATTCGCCCGCCATCGTGGCTGAGCGCGATTGACAGGATGGATTCAGGGTGTGGTTGCGGGGCTGTCGCCTCCGTCTCCGCCTGCACATCCCAGACGCGCGCCATCGGGCCCGCGGCGACGCCGAGCATGTGACTGTTTCCGGAGAATGTCAGGTCATCAATCCCCGACTGTTCTTTTATCACCTGCAAGACCTGACGGTCCTGCAGGTCCCAGAGCAGCACGCTGCCGTCGGACGTTCCCAGTGCCGCCAGCCTGCCGTCGCTGCTCCATGCGACCGCCGTCAGATCGCCGGAGAACTCCGGCAGGTCGAGCGGCGCGCCCCGCTCGACGTCCCATAATCGGCAGGCGACCGGTTTTGTCGCTCCGCGTGCGAAGTTGAAACTCCGGAGATACCGCCCGCTTGGGTCGAATGACAAGTCCTCGACCCATTCTGCGGGGTGTTCGAACATCCGCACCGGGCGCGTCACGCCGTTCAGGTATTGCGCGGCTCTCACAAGGTTGTCCTGCTGACGTGGAGAGCCGTCAGGGGCGAGCTGAGCGGCCCGCGCGAACCACAGGACGGCCTCGGCGTCCTGCCCCCGTTCGGCCGCCAGCACACCGCGCTCCACCGACATGTCGACAAGGACCTGCTCCACCTGATCTTTGGCAGTTTGCGCGTCCTGTGCCGACCGTTGTTCCGCCTCCAGTGCCGCCTGGCGTTGCCCTGCCAGTTCGTTGGCGTTTGTCAGCAGTTTCTGTCGCTCGTCGGCCAGAGTTTGAAATCGCGCGGCGGAAATCGCCGAACCGGCGGCAACCAGGATCAGTACGGCGGCGAGGGTGGTCAGCGCCGCCGCCAGTCCCTTGTTGTGTTTCGTCCAGCGCACGAGCCGTTCCGACGACGTGATCCGGCGGGCGTGGATCGGTTCGTCGTCGAGGAAACGCTGCAGGTCCTGCGCCAGATCCGCGGCACTGGAGTACCGTCGGGCCGGATCGTGCTCAATCGCCTTGTGCACGATCGTCGACAGATCGCGCGGGACTTCGGGATTAAGCCTGTCGAGGTGCTCCGGCTCGCCGGTCGTCACGAGCTTGATCAGCCGGTGCCGGTCTTTTTCCTGAAAGGCGGGCCGCAGTGCCAGGAGTTCATACAGCGTCAGGCCGAGGGAGTAGACGTCGCTGCGGGCATCCGTGAGGCCGTTGAACGCTTCGGGGGGCATGTACCGCAACGTCCCCAGCACGTCGCCGGTATGGGTGATGTCCTGCTGGTCACCGGCCTTCGCGAGGCCGAAGTCGGTGACCCAGACAGTTCCACGGAGGTCGAGCAGCAGGTTGCTCGGTTTGATGTCGCGATGCAGGACCCCCTGCTCGTGGGCATAGTGCAGGGCTTCGGCGACCTGGCGTCCGATGTGGGCCACGCTGTGCCAATATGTCTGAGGGTGTCGTCCGCGGTTGATCTGGGAACCACCGCCGACCGGCAGCGAGAGCGTGGATGATGAAGAGACGGCGAACGAATCCGACAGCCGGCCCACGGCCGACGTCGACGAACCCGTTCCCGAAGGGACTTCGGCATGCGTGACCGTCACTGCATCGCCGCGCACCGGCTGCAAGTCGTCCGTCTTCACGATTGTCGGCTCAAACTGGCCGCTCATCAGGGAGCGTGCGACGTCGGCCGCAGCGAAGTTCTGCCGCTTCGAAACCCGCAACTCGCCGGTCGGCGGCTTGGTCGCACCTGTGGGAGCGTTGGAGTGCAGGCGCTGCAGTTCATCGATCACTTCGTCCAGACCCAGCCCCTGGATGAACTGCATGACGTAGTAGTTCAGTCCGTTCTCTTCCCCGACTCCGAAGACCGGCACGATGTTCGTGTGGTGCAGACGGGCCGCCGCCTTCGCTTCCCGTTCAAAGCGCCGCTTATGCTTGGCATCGAGCAGCAACTGTTGCGGCAG
>CAZWGW010000306.1:0-7924 GCA_964633565.1 uncultured Planctomycetaceae bacterium | reverse complement strand
AGCGGTCCGCGACGGCTACGCTCCCGCCGAAGCCCGGCAGCAGCTCGCCCCACGCCGTCGTCATCACCGTGTTCTGGATGGCCGACGCCTGGTCGATCACCCGATGGACGCTCCCCAGGCCGTCCACCAGGTAATAGAGTTCCGTCCCTGACGCCTGGATCCGAGTCGCCTTGGCGTCGAGGCCGCCATTCACGTAGTGCGACGTCAGCGTATAGGTTGGCTGGCCCGTCGTCTTCGAGTAATCCGCCGTGACGTCCGAGCCGTCCGGGTAGTACCACTCCTCGTTGGCGCTCCCGCCCAGGACATTCACCTGGTTGAGGCGCTCCCCCGTCGGAAGGTACTGGTAGCTGTAGTTCGCCGGGGAGCCGCCGTTGCGAAGATATCCCGTCAGGCGTTCCGCATAGTCGTACGAGTAGGTCTCAACCGTCGCTCCGATCGTCCTCGTCAGAATGTTCGGGCTGGTGGCGGGCGCGCCGTAGCCGTACGTCACCGTCTGGTTCGTCCCGCCCGTCACCGTCTCGGTCGTGAGACGGCTCTCGTCGTCGTAGACGTAGGCGTAGTTCGTCGTGATCGAGTTGAACACCGTCTGCCGCGTGTCGCGATTGCCGGAGCCGTCGAAGTGGTACGTTGCCGAGTACGGCGCCACCGCGGGCACCACGGCCGGCTGCGTTGTCGCCGCAGGAGTCTGAGTCGACTCATTCCCGGGAATCCCCGAAATCATCTGGGGGGTGAAAGAGTCGAAGCCCGTGCCGCCGGCGTTGCCCGGCCAATTCTCCGACTCCAGTCGCGAGAGCGCGTCGTAGGTGTAGTCGACCGAGGTACCCAGGTGCGACATGAGAATGCTGTAGCGCTCGTCCCTCGCGTTATACGCGTAGTCGAACGACGCCAGCGTTTTGCCAGTAGAATCAACCGACCGGACTTTATCCAGCCGCCCATCCACGTCGTAGTCCCAGAACGTGCTGGCGCCGTTTCCGAACAGCGCCTCCTTCTTGCGTCCCGCCGCGTCGTGAAAGTACGTCACGTAGATCTTCGCCGGCGAGGGAGTGATCTTCTCGATGCTGATGGGCCGCCCGTTGCCCGCCGCCTCATAGGAGTGTTTGAAGACGTTCCCCTGCGGATTCGTGTACTCGTCGACCTGGGAGTCGGCCTTGTACGTGTACCCCGATCCCTTCCAGAGCGTGCCCCCGCTCCCCAGCGTCGTCCGGCCCAGGATGATCTGCCGGGCGGTCACCCGGCTGAACACGTCGAACGAGGCCGTGTGGGAAACTTGGCTCACCGTGTCGAGCGTCTCGGTGACGTTGGAGGCACCGTCGTAGCTCCGGACCACGTTCCCGATGGCACCGTGCTGCTCGCCGGTCAGCCGGTCCATCGCGTCATACGTGAAGGTTGTCGTGATGCCCCGCCGGCCGACATGCGTGGCGGCGCGCCCCTTCGAATCGAAGGTCCACGACTCCGAGCTGACGCCTCCGGGATACGCGATGCTCTTGAGCTTGTTGAGGCTGGAATGGGTATAGGTCGTTTGCTTGCCCCGCGGATCGATGACCGTGGACAGATTGCCGTTCCCGTCGTAATCAAACTGCGTCAGCAGGTTCAGCCCGCCGAAGTCGCGCGTCATCCCGGTCCGCTGGGACAACAGATTGTAGTCGCACTTCGTGGTCTTGTTCAGCGGGTCCTTGATGGTGTCGACCTCACCGGCGATCTTGTAGGTGTACTCCGTTGTGTTAAGCAACGCGTCCTTTGCGAGCTTCACCTCGTCGCGCCCGGTATAGGTGTAGGATGCCAGGGTAGTCAACCCGGCGCCCAGCGCCGGGTTCACCCCCTTCACCTCGGTGATCCGATCGTTGTCGTCGTAAGCGCGACGGGACACGACAATGCCGCTCGCGTTCTTGCTGTCGATCAGCCGACCGGACAGATCATAGGTAGCGGTAAAGACCCGGCCCGCGGGATCCTGAATCTCCGTCACGTTCCCGTCGAGGTCCAGCCCGTAAGTCGTCGACAGGTGGGCGCCCGTTCCCTCCGTAACCATTTGAGCGGTTCCGCACAGCCGACCGATCTCGTCATAGCTGTACTGGAGGCCGCCTTTGAAAACGCCGCCGTCCTTCCGGACAACCGTCTTAAGGCTGCCGTCGGGATTGTACGTGTAGTTATCGGTGATCGACGAGATCGGATACGTCGTCGTCTTGATCGCCCCCCAGGGAGAATGGACGTAGTTCGTCTGATTCCCGCCGGTGACCTGATGGTCCAGCCGGCCCGCATCCGTGTAGAAATAGTCCGTCGTGATGGTGAGATCGCCCATCCCCGTGCGCTGCGACTGAGTCCGCTCGTTGCGGCCGTTGTAAGTGTTCGTCGTCTGTATGTTCTTGGGATCGGTCAGTTCCTTGAGGTTGCCCTCCGAGTCGTACCGATAGGTAGTGGTCAGCGTGAGCGCGGCGGTCTGCTTTACCGTCGTCTGGACGCGTCGGCCCAATTGATCGTAGGTGTGGACGGTCTGCCCTCCGTTCGGGTAGTCGATCTGCTTCACCTGGCCGGTCGCCAGGTCATATTGGTAGCTCGTCCGGGCCACGCCGGCGTCCCCGGACGGAGCGTCCTGATCCTTGAGCCGGTGCAAGCCGTCCCGGAACAGCACGGTCGTGCCACCCATCGGGGACGTGCTCTGGGTAACGAATCCCATGCCGTCGTAAGTAAGCTGCGTCGACGCACCGTGATCCGGCTCCTTGACCGTCAGCGGTAAACCCGTGACAGGCTCGGGCGTGATATCCGTGATGCCCCCCCGCGGGCTGGTCGTCGTGGCGGGCTCACCCTTGGCATCATACGTCATCGACTCGCTGGGACTCTGTGGGGCTCCGGTCACGCGGTTGGTCGTCCCGGGATACGCCAGCGACTGGAGGTTGCCGTTGGCCAGGCGATTGAACGTGCGGGTGACCGTTCCCGCGCCTGCCGGGTTCGGCGTCTGGAGCGTATTCACCAGGAGGCTGCTGTTGACGCTGGTCGTGTAGGTGTAGGTCTCCGTGGCGACCGCCGCGGGCTTGTTGCCGGACGTCAGGTTGGGATCCGGCCGGGTGATCGTGCGAACATTGTCCTTGATGTAAATCGGCGACTCCTGGGTCCCCGCCTGGTAGGTATAGGTAATCGTCGTATAATTGCCTTCCTGATCCGTCACCTTGGTCAAGTTTCGATAGTTGTCGTTGAACTCGCGGGCGACCACTTTGCCCAGTGGATCGATCGCCTTCGTCACCACTCCCCTGCGGGTTTCGAACACATACTTCCACAGATTGCTTCGACGGTCAGTGTACTCTGCCCGAGGTTCGTCGGCCGGAGGCGGCGCGAACGTGATCGGATCCTTGTAGGTCACCAGCCGGTTGCCGTGGGCGCCAATGGACGGCACCGACAGCGGCGGATCCTGGGAATGTTCGAACCGGTTGTCCTGATAGTAACCGTAGAGGAATTCCACGGGGCCCGGGGTAAAGGGAGTAGTCACCTTGGAAATGAGATTCACCTTCTTGCGGTTCATCTGGTCGTCGGAGAGATGGTACTCGAACTTCCAGATCGGCTTCTCATCCGGGGCGCCCTGGTCGTTGATCGTCAGCGTCGACAACTTCTTCGTCGTGGCGTCATAGTCGAACTTGTACTGAACCCCGTCCTTGGCGGTCGTGATCTTGTCCAGCTTCCCTTCATCGCCCTCGTAGTCAAAGTTCGTGTTCCGGCTCATCGTGTCGGAGATGCTTGTCAAGCGGATGGGCGCTGCGGTACCGCTGTAGGTCATCGTTTCTTCGTTGCCCTTGGTGTCGACGATCTTGTCCAGCCGACCGTCGTTGCGGAACTTGTAGATCACGCCGGTTTTCGTCGTCAGCGTGTAGGTTGTCAACAACACTGCGGCATCCCGCTCGATCCTTGCGAAGTAGCCGAACTCGTCGAAAGCGACGTGGTACTTCGCGTTCGGCTCTCCTGTATCCTTCCACCGGAACGGCACGCAGCGGCCGTCGCCCATGAAGAGCATGATTGCATCCGTCGGCTTCGGCGCCCCCGGACCATCCGAGGGATCCATCTTGACGATGTCGTTGATACCCGCCTTGCCGTCGACCAGATAGACGTTGTAGTTGTGGCTCCATCCTTGGGACACCGGACTCGGCTCCCAGTGCTGCGAGTTCCACGACATGTTCATGCTCGTCGACAGGCCCGCCCCGCTGCTCGAGAACAGGCCGAAGTTCATCAGGAGATTGCCGTTCACCAGGTTCGCCCGGGCGCCCGGCCCGACCGGCATCATGCCCGCCCCGTCCTGCTCGCCCAGGTTGTATTCGATCGAACGGGTGAAAAACGGCGGGGCGTTGTATCGCCGGTTCGCTCCCATGACGAACAGTCCGCCGTTCTTGTTCACGGACAGCTTGTAGATGTTCTCGCAGAGCTGTCCGGTGCCGAAATCCTCGAAGTCCTTGCACGGCTCCTGCCGTCCGGTCCAATAGTCCGGACCGGTGAGGTTCGGGTTGAGGACTCGCCCGGCATAGCAGAATTTCCAGTCCGTCGACGTCGTCCAGACGACGTGCGGCTGATGCTGGCCGTCGACCGCAATCCGGGTCATGACGGCGTTCGGCAGCGTCGAGACACTCTCCGCCGCCTGGTACGTCCCGTTCGCCCGCTTCCTGTATTTCACCACTCCGTCAACGGTATACGCAAAGTGGACATCGTCATCCGGCTGCCCCGAGACCGGATCGACGCTGAGATCCGCGTTCCCCGGCGTCGAGGCGCCGGTGCCCGAAGCGACATCCGTGCCGTCGATCGACCACGTCCCGCTCACGCGGGCCGCGTGCTTCACATGAACGACGCCGCCCCCGTCCGCCTGCGACCACAGGATATGAGCGTTGGTCCCGGCAGCGATCGAGACGGATTGCAGGTCGTACCCGGAGGGCTCGATGTAGGTCGGGGCGCTGACGCCGCCGGACGGATTGATCGAGACATAAAGGATCTTCTTTTCCGCAGGATTCGTCAGCGGGAAGGTATAGATCTTCCACGACGAAGTCACGATGTGCACCGTCCCGCCCGCGTCGACCGCGACGGCCGGGACCCCGTATCGTATTTCCGTATTGGGCACGTTGGGATTGTTGGTCAGGTTCGTCCGAGTGCTCCACCCGGTGCCGGTGCGATTGCGGTAGTAGAGATCGTGCCCCGCCGGCACGGCCAGGGCGTTGTTGGCCTGGTAGACCAGATGTACCTTGTCCCGCCGGTCCGGCGCGCCCGAAGCCGCTGGCCCGGTTGCCATGTCGTAGGATCCCCTGCTGTCATCGATCGGGTCCGGCGGTTGATTGGGGATCGGGAGGACCTGCTCGGCGTCGGAAAAGCCGCCGGCTTTGCGGGCGTCGTGGGCGCTCGTGTAGTAGTGGATCTTCGCTTCCTGGGTATCGTCCCGACCCATCAGATGGACGACATTCCGACTGTCGACCGACATCTTCACGATGCCGAACACCTTGGGTCGAAGCGTGCCGTTCCCGTCCAAGGTCACGTCCAGCAGGGTCATGGGAAGCCAGCGAGGATATCGGTGCTTGTCGCTGTTGTTCGGGAAGCGGTTGGAGTCGGGGCCGCTCTGTAAGGCGGCCGTTCTGCCGGCGGGATTACCGAGGAGGGCGAGGAGGATCGCCGTGACGCCCCAGACAAGCTTTTTCATGGCTCACCTATTTCAATCCGTTCCTGGCGCCGATCAGGGCTTCACGAACGACGGGATCCGATTCGCGCTCGATCTCGCTGGACAACAGGGCGGACGCATCGCGACCGTAGCGGCGGACGGCGACCTGGACTGACTTCGTGACGTTGGGATCGCCCGCCAGCGCCGCCATCCGGAGCCGGCTCACCTGGTAGCGAAGTCCGACCTCGTCCATCGCGCGCGCCGTTTGAGCCTCGCTCGCCGGATCTAGGGGAACTGGATCCGGTGGCGAAACCCAGTTCGATTCCGAAGAGCTTGCAGCGTCCGCTCCAACCGGCGGCCGTGGGGTTTTCAGCCGGACTTTCGCCGGAGCCTGCTCCGACTTCATGTCCCGAACGCCGACAAAGACGATCACCCCGATCAGGGCGAGCCCCGCGACGGGGATGACGGCGCGACGCACTCGAAAGAGGCTCACGTCAATGTTTCTCGTTCAGGGCGTTGTCGACCGCCGCCACCTTGTAGGCGTACGAGACTCCGTTGGTAAGCCCCGGCCCATCCCTATACTTGGTTCCGGTGACGAGTTTGTCCGACGGCGTCAGCAGGGTGAAGGCGCCGCCGCTCACCGACCGGTAGATCCGGTACCCCACCACATCCGCATCCGGGCTCGGCGTCCATTCGATGTCGATGAGGGTATTCTTGGGCGTCGCCGTGACGTGCAACGGGGCGGCGCAGATCGTATCCACGGTCAGCGAGATTGCCGCAGAGATAAAGGACGTCACGGTCCCATTGGTCGCTACGGCGGTAATCGTGTAGGTGGCATCATTCTTGGTCGTCGTGCCGTGATAGGTCCAGGCGCCTGAGCCGTCCGCGGTCGTCACGCCGTCGGACATGCCGTTGAAGTAGACGGTGATGGTGACGTTCGGCGATGCCGTGCCGATCACGATCGGCGTGTTGTCGTTGGTTTTCTTGAGATTCGGCGTGGTGATGACCGGAGTCGCGATCGCGATGTATTCAAAGGCCCCAATGTCCCACAGGCTGAATCCGCCGGCCTTTCCATCGGCACCCCGGGGCGTCCCCTCGAGATCCGCATTCAGCGACTGAGTCAGAACCGTGCCTTCATCGATCGCGGGGTTGCCATCTGGGCTGACGAGATGGAAATCGTATCCGGTTGCCCCTGTGAAGTAAGCAGCTGTCGCAGCTACGGCGGACCTAGTCAAATCGTTGCCGCTGCTGCCGCCGTTTTCAATAAGGCAATTCGTTCCGGCAATATTGCTGACGTTAATTGTTGTTCCACTGGGGTCGAAGAACGTGCAGTTCACTGCGGTCGTCTCCTCGGCAGTTCCCCGGGCGACGATGCAGTTGACGATCTTACCGCGACGCGTGGAGTCACCGTCGCTATCAAGAACAGCCTTCCCGACCATGGGAGCAAGGCATGCGTTGACGAGGGTTGGCCCGCTTGCGGATGCTCCATTCGAGGGCACAGTATTGAAATCGGCCACGTCGTCGATCATGGCCTGGCCAAGGGTCACGGTCAGGGTCGACGTAGCGGCCGTTTCTGATGCCTTGAGCGCGTCCTCGACGGTGTCGTAGTTGCCCGAGGGTCCGGTCCGACTAACGGCTCCGCTGTGCCAGAGAACAACATTGGCAGAGTCGTTGTCATACGCCTCTCCCCACCTGTTTCCATGCACGGGGGAATTCCCGAGCATGCGCAGCAGGGGCGTACCGGCACCCGATGTGATGTTTGCCTGTCTGGCCACGTTCTGAGAATCGTCGAAGGTTACCCTGTTAAAGGAGAAAGGGAGATTCCCACGATCACCCACAACCAGAAGAGAGAGGTCAATCCAAGGATTTACCCCAGGACTTAGTCCCAACAGATCGGTGAAGATGGTGTCGTGAACACGGAGAATCTTGGCACCCGACGCTATCGCCAGCGTCGTGATGCTTTCGAGCTTCGCGAACTTGAGGTCGATAGTTCCGCCGGCCGCGACACTGATCGGGACGCCCGCGATCACGCCGGAGGTGATGGTCCCCGGTGCCCCTGATAAGGAACCGGCTACTACAAGACTACCGCCGGATTGCACCTGAATCCCCTCTGGGGCCAGCCAGACTTGCGAATTTCCCAAGACTTGCTCTTCGGCCCCGGACCCGATCACCACGGACTGTGCCCAAGCCGAACCCGAAAGCAATAAAGTGGTGCCCAGAACTCGCCAGATCATGGAACCCCCGCTCTAGTGTTTCCTGGAGGCGGTCACTTCCCACCAGAACTCCTGACTCTGATTTCCTTTGTTGTCG
>CAZWGW010000305.1:0-7944 GCA_964633565.1 uncultured Planctomycetaceae bacterium | reverse complement strand
CCAGACGGACGACTTCAGCTATAACGTCGTGGAGAAGCCGGTCCACATCCACGACCTCAATGCGACGATCCTGCACTGCATGGGGATCGACCACACGCGGCTGACGTACCGGTTCCAGGGGCGCGACTTCCGGCTGACCGATGTGCACGGAAACGTGGTGCACGAGATCCTGGCGTAAGACACCACCGTGTGGCCGGGGCTGGACGATGCCGTTTGGTGCGATCGCTGGGACCAATCGCACAATGTCAGTGCAACGCGACAGGCACATTCGACGAAGCCCCGGCGCATGAGAGCCGGGGCTTCGTCTGTTTCGTGGACGGAGCGGCATTCTGTTCCGCGAGATTCGCCGCTTCGTCGCGACAGCGTCAGTTGGCCAGCCCCGGCCACACGCTGAGTCACTCCGGGAATTCCTGCTTCGAGCGCGCCACGCGCAGCTCCAGGTTCTTCCGTCCGACGTACAGCTCCTCCTGCGGCTCGGCCTTCTGCAGCTCGTCATAGCGCTGCATTACCGCTTCGTACCGGTCGCGCTCGTAGGGGTGCGACCGCAGGAACCCCGGCATGAAGCTGGCGGGGTTGAGCTGCTGGTTGTTCCGTTCTTCCAACTGCAGAAAAACCTTGGCCAGTTCGCGCGGGTCGTACCTGGCGGCGTAGAGCCACGCTGCGCTGTCGACGTCGGCCTGTTTTTCGTCCTCAGGGCGGAATGGCCGCGACCAGAGCCGCATCAGGGTGGGGCCGGACCGCATCCAGTTGACGCCGCCCCCCTTGCCAGAGAACGCCTGCTCCGCCAGCTTCATCCCCCTGAGCTGCGTGAGCTGGTGCCCGCGGTCGAGGTGCGACAATTCGTGGCCCAGGATGCCGGCGACGGCCGCTTCGTTGTCCGCGAAATCGAGCATGCCGTCGAAGAACACCACCGTCCCGCCCGGAAACGTCCTGGCATCGGTCACGTCCGAGCGGGCGACGATGATCTTCAGTTCCTCGTACCGCTCCGCGTGCTGCATGTGGGGGCGGATCGTTTCCGCGAGGACGCGGAGTTAGTCGACGTTCTTGCCTATGTTAAGCAGCCGCACGCGCTGCTGCTTGAGTGAGTCGAGACAGGCCGCTGCCGCCTGTTCGCCGAATTTCCGCTCCTCCTCGGGCGAGATCTCGATCTTCTCCAGCGCAGCCTGTTCGGCTTCGGCGTTCGTCCCGAAGATACGGTCGAACATCTCCTGCGGGTTGGCGAACGGCTGCTGCTGGAACCGCCGGAAGAACTCCTGGGCCGGGTTGGCGGCGGGCGGGTCGTCCGCACGACAGGCGCCGCGTTCGGCCATCACAGTCAGCAATGCGATAACGCAGCAAACACAACGGCTCGCAGGCCTGCGATCTCGCATGGCGTTCTCCCCTGTCCCTACAGCGTGTCGACCTCCCGCTCGACAATCAAGACCTCCTCCTGTCGGAGGTCCTGTTTCAGGTCAACCTTGATCTGCCGCAGGAACCGCCGGGCGGACTCGGCATCGATCGTGATCACGCGGTAGATCATGATCTCGTCGCGGAACGTGACGTTCCCCATCGTCCAGTAACCCTGGTTGGGCTGTGGAAAGAACGTCAGGCCGCGAAAGAAGTTAAACAGCCGGTCCTGCAGCCGCTGCAGTTTGTCCGGCTCCACCGGGGTGCCGTCGTTGTAGAAGTGCGGCACGTAGATGTCGTATTCCTTCACCGCGTGAACCCGACGTAGAAGCTGAAGATCCGCTCGTCGTCGAACGATTCGCTCAGGATCGGGAAGCCGAAGTCGAGCGCGATCGGCGCGGGGCCCATCGCCGGGATCGCCAGACGGAAGCCGAAGCCTGCCGTCACGCGGAAGTCGTCGAGCGTGACGTCCTCTTCGATCGAGCCGAAGTCGCTGAATACCACCGCGCGGATGTTGTCGTCCGCCGTGATCGGGATCATGTATTCGGCCGTCCCCAGCAGCATGAACTGGCCGCCGATGCCGATCCCATTCTCACGCGGCGTGACACCGCGGAACGCGAACCCGCGGAACGACGAATAGCCGCCGGCGAAAAACCGCTCGAAGATCGGCGTCTCGTCCCCGGTCCAGCCCGCCTGCCCGCGGAACTGCAGGATGTGCTTGCCAAAGCCGTCCGGCCGCTGCCAGACGGTAAAGAACTGCGAGCCTGTCAACTCGACGCGCGGATAGGTATACTCGCCGAAGGCCTGCTCGTAGGCCAGTTCCAGGAAATGCCCCTCGGTCGGCAGGAACGCCGAGTCCCGCGTGTCGTACGTGAGCGTCCCCTGCACCGTCGACAGGAAGCTCCGCCCTGCGGTGGACTTCAGGATCTGCGGCGCCGCCGCCGGGAAGTTCCCCATGTCGACGCTTTCCAGCCGCACCGCAACGCCCGCCGACCAGTAGCGGTTGAGCAGCCGGCCGATGCTGATCCGCCCACCCTCACGGGTTTCTGTCCAGTCGTCGTAATACCGGTTGTAATAGAACCCGCTCAGCCCGAGGTTGAAGTCGGTGTTCATGAAGTACGGGTCCTGCCAGCTCACCATGTAGCGGCTGACCTGCGTGCCGGGGACCAGTTCCAGTCGGAAGCTCTGTCCCGCGCCGCGGAAGGCGTGGCCATTGACGATGTCCGACCAGCTCATCGGCGGCCGCAGGATGTTGAAGTTGTCTTCCTGCAGGACGATCGACCCAACGAGGCCGGCGTTGCTGTTGACGCCGACGCCGAACATCAGCCGGCCGGTGCGGGCCTCGGTGACGTCGATATTGACGTCGACGAATCCGGGCGTCGACGGGTTGCGGAGCGCGTTGCCGAACGGGTCGCCGTCATTGGGCGCGGTCTGCAAAGGGTCGTACGGGGCAGGCAAACCATTGCGGTCGATGCTTTGCCCACGCAGCACGAACTCATCCGGCTCCTGTCCGCGGAACACGGCGTCCGGGTCAATGTTGTAGGTGCCATCCTGCGTGTCCGGCCACGGTTCGAGATTGTCGATCCGGGCGCGGCCGGGTTCTTCCACGGCGCGGACCGCTCGCGACCGCCGCAGTCGACCGCTACCGACCGGCGGGACGCCGTACGGTTGTAATGCGGACCCGGCGTTGTCCTGTCCCCGTGAGACGAGCACCGGCGGGAGGTAGTCGCTGCCTTCGACCGGCTTGACGTCGAACTGCGGCGGGGAGGCCCGGTCCCAGTAGACGCTGCCGCTTACCCGCGTCCGCGCCGCCTGAATGTCGCTCATTTTGGCGAGATTGCCCGGCTTCAGGAACGGATTGACCTGGTTCAGGACGAGCAGTTCCTTCGAGTGGGGATGGTCCCCTTCGATGTGGACGTTGACCGCTCCGATCCGGTACGGGCGGTCTTCGTTGATGTGGTATTCCAGGTCGACCCAGCCTGGTTCCTCGAGGAATCGCGGCACCGGTTCGACCTGGGCGAACAGGCGGCCGAGCTCGTCGTATTGTGACCGCATCGACTCGACGTCCTCGCGCAGGAACCGCTCGTTGAAGTACTCCCCTTCGCTCAGTTCGGGGTCCTTGAGCAGGTCGTCCGTCTTAATGATGTTATTGCCGACGACGTTGATCGACCGCACCTTGAACCGCTGCCCTTCATCGACGCGGAACGTGACGTAGACGTCGGATTTGTCCTGTGAGAACTCCTCGACCGGCTCCACGTTCGCGTCGAAGAAGCCGAGCGCGTGGTAATAGCGCGTCAGGGCGTCAGCGTCGTTGTGAATCGTTTCCGGGTCGTAGCTTCCGCCGAGAAGCCAGAGGATGGCCGTCTTGGTCGCCAGTTTGGTTTTCAGGACCGGGCCGCTTACGAAGTCGTTGCCGTCGAACCGGATCCGCTGGACACGGACCTTCTTCCCCTCGTCGATCTCGAACACGACGTCGCGATCGTCCGGATGGTCTCCCTTGGCGAGCTTCACCTCCGCGAAGTAGTAGCCTTTCTCCCGGTAATACTGCTTGATACGCACCGCCGCCTCCTTGTTGGCGGCGACGTCGTAGCCGTGGTTCGGCCGCAGCCCGGTGATGCCCGTCAGCGCGTCGGACTTGATCTTCTTGTTACCAAGGAACTCGACCGATCTCAGGATCGGCTTCTCGACGACCTGGAACACGAGGACGGGACCGTTCTCCGTCGCGCGGAACGTCGTTGAGACGCGGAAGAACCAGTTCGTGTTGAGCAGGGCGGCCGTGTCGTCCTTGATCTGTTGCGGCGAGACGCGGCGCCCGCGCTGTGAACGGATGTAATGCGTAATCGCCAGCGTCGGGATCGTCTTGTTCCCTTCGACGATCACGTCGGCGATCGGTTCGTCGACCAGTTCCGCCGCGTTCGATGTCTCGGAGGGCTTCGGCCGGTCATTCGTCAGGTCCAGACCCTGCGCGCCGACGCGCGAGCCTGCTGCGCTCGCGCGGGGCGGGTCCAATGGGGGCGCTGCATTCGCGAGATTCTCCAAGGCCATGATGCCCAGAATCCCGCCGAGGAAGGCGAGACACAGCGCTGCCCCTCTTACCCCGCATGCCGAGTTCATCGTAACCCGAAGCGTCAGCGAGGGGCGGATGGTGTTGCGCCCGGCCCCTCGCTGACGATTCGGGTTACGAGGCCGGCGGTGAGCTCGGCGAATGACGGCGCGCAGCGCGACCGCCGAGACGCAACAGGAACGTCGGTCCGCCGGAGCAGAACTCATCAGCGCTGGCCTGGCTGCGGAGTGAACAGGATGGAGGGACGCGGGAGAGTGGGCAAGCAGATGGGAACGAGGGGCGGCTTCCTGCCGGCCTTCGCAAAATGGGGCGTAGGAATAACCGAAACGACAAACGGCGGCAAGACGAGTCATCTGTACGCGCAAATCCTGCCGTCGATGGACGTTGACCACGATCCGGAAGTCGGGCTACAGTCCCGCCGCACACGCAGCGACGATCTGACTCCGAGGGGACTAGTTCGGCATGGGACCTGGCTCGGCGACGAACCGGACGAACATGCGCCGTCCGCGGTCGGTCATCGTGGCGGCCCTGTCCGGTCTGGCTGTAGCGGGCTTGGTCATCGGCTGCATTCAGCCCGGTTACGTGCCGCCGCCGGGCGCGATCCCGTACACGCCGGGGGAACCGGGTTCGAACCTGTTCAGCCCGCCGGCACAATCGCCGTCGCTGAACGGCCTCTCGGTGAGTCCCTCCCTGTCGGACCCGGCGGAAGCCTTTCCCTGGCCCCCGGCGTCACCGCTGCGCGGGTGGCGGTATATCGTGCTGCACCACACGGCGTCGAACTCGGGGAGCGTCGAGAGCATTCACTCGGCCCATCAGCAGCGCACCGATGGCGAAGGGAACAACTGGCGCGGCATCGGGTATCACTTCGTGATCGGCAACGGCAACGGCATGGCCGACGGCGCGATCGAACCGACGTTTCGCTGGCAGGACCAGTCCGCCGGCGCGCACGCGGGGGTGAGCGAGTACAACGAGTTCGGCGTCGGCATCTGCCTGGTGGGGAACTTCGAGGAAGGGCCGCCGACACAGGCACAATTGCACGCCGTGAAGCGGCTGGTCGCGGCGCTCAAGGGGCGTTGTGGGATTGACGCCGCCGGCGTGCTGAAGCACGGCGATCTCAAGACGACCGCGTGCCCCGGAAAGTTTTTCCCGCATGACGAAGTCGCCGCGACGCCGGCCGACCTGGCGCTCGCGCCGCGCGGCCGGATGCGCCGCTGACGCGATCAACAGATCCCTGTCGCCGCCTCGTCCGCGGATCTTCATCCGCGGCTGCGTCAGCGCACGACGATGTTCGCCGGTGCAGGGGATGCACTTTCCGCTGGCGGCGACGCCTCAAACCATTCGCCGCGCAGCCAGTCGACGAGCAGGTCACGCTCTGACGGCGAAAGCAGGTTTGTCTCCGGTTGCTCCGCGTCGGCGCAGAATGCCGGCATCCGGTCGTTGAGGTCACTCGGGTAGAACCGCTCGCCGGCGGGGTCGCCGATCATGCCCCCCAGCCACTCGCGCGAACCGTAGCCGGTCAGGTCGGGAGCAGAGCCCAGGTCTCCCGTTTCGCCGAACCGGTGACAGTCGGTGCAACTGAATTCGCCGGTGATCAGCTCGCGGCCCTGCGCGACGTCGGCCTCGTCCGGTGCGACGCCCCCTCTCCCGACCGGCAAACCCGCCTCGGCGGAGAGTGCTGCCGCCACCTGTCGCAGCTTGCCGCGCAGCTCGTCGGCCCCCTCCTCGCCCGCGGCGTCGAACAGTTCCTGCACTTTGCCGACCATGTCCCCCTCATTGAACTTCGTCGCGCCATAGACCTCCGGACTGGTGATCCGGTCCCGGTCGAGCATTCCCATGATCCAGTCGGGCGTGCCGAAGCGGTACAGATTGGGAGCGGTCGGTTCCGCGGCCGCGATCCCTGCGCCGTGCTCGTTCAGGTACGGATGACAGCTCGCGCAGTGTTTGGCGAAGAGCAGCGGGCCGCGGGTCCTGGCGTCCTGCTGCAGGAGCCGCGCAGCGCCAGCGACCGTGATGTTCTGCGTATCGGCCAGTTCGCGCGCACGGGCCGAGAACTCCGCGGATTGTTCGCGCGCCGCCAGATACTCCGGATCGCGCCAGTCACGCGACAGCGAATTGTACGTCAGCCAGCCCCAGCCGCCGACGCTGCCGACGACGACCGCCACACGGAACAGCAGCCCCACGCGGCGCGACAGCCAGCGGTCGAGCAGCGGCAGAAGCAGAAAGAACGCCAGGATCACCGCCGGCAGTACGATCGTCGCCACGAACTCCCACTCCCCGGTGAAGTGCCGCCGCAGCTCGAACAGCCAGCGGAAGTACCATTCGGGTCGGGGCGTCTGCGGCAGGTCCGGATCGGCGGGGGCGGCCAACGGCGCGCCGCGCGTCCACGCCAGCCACGCGATGACGCCGGTGACGGCCGCCAGCACGGCCACGTTGCGGAACGTCTGATACGGCCAGTAGGGGACGCCTGCCGGCTCCGCCCCCTCCGCCTCCGAAGTCGACGCCGCCCGGTGCGGGCTGTGCTTGTAGACCTGGTGCAGATGCAACGCGCACAGCAGCCCCACCAACAGCGGCAAAAGACCCACGTGCAGGAAGTACAGGTGCGTCAGGGTCAGGTTGCCGACTTCTTCGCCGCCGATCAGCAGCCGCCGCAATGCCGGACCAATGACCGGCGTTGACGCGAGGATATTCCCTTCGACTTCGATCTGTGCGATGCCGGTCTGGCTGCCGGAGAGCGGGTTACCCGTGACCGTCCAGATGATGATCAACGGAATGAGCAGCAGCCCCGTGATCCAGACCAGCTCGCGCGGCGCACGAAACGCCGCCGACACAAGCACGCGGGCCACGTGCACGACGAACAGAATGATCATCGCGTGGGCGGCGAAATGGTGGACGCCGCGCAGAAACCGCCCCGCGGCCGACTGGTCGATGAAATGCACGCTGGCCCAGGCGCTCGTCATCGACGGGCTGTACGTGGCCATCAGCAAGAGGCCCGTCACCCCCTGAATCACCAGCAGCCAGAACAGGCAGCTGGCGCTCGTATACCACCAGCTTGGACCATTCGGCAGCATGCGTTCGTGGAACGTCGCGCACACGCGCCGGTGTCCGAGTCGAGCATCCAGCCAGTCACCGAATCGTCGAAGCATGCGCGAACCTCACTGCTCTGCCGTGTCTGGCGCGCCGTCAGGCAATCTCCACCTGGTGCGTCAGGCCCGGTTCGAATCGTCCGTACTTCACTTCGACCCACCATTCCGCGGTCTCACCGTCCTGCACCACCCGGCAATCCAGGCGGTCCATGCCGCGCGGGGCATGATTACGTTCGCGGCGCTGCTTGTCCTGCAGCGGCGCACCGTCGATGCCAAAGGCCGCGCGATGACAGGGACATACGAACTCTCCCTGTCCGTGCAACTGGATCTGGCAGCCCATGTGCGGGCAGACCGTCGTGAAAGCGGCGACCTGCGCCGTCGATGGATCGGTGCTTTCACCGTCGTCGCGGC
>CAZWGW010000304.1:0-7950 GCA_964633565.1 uncultured Planctomycetaceae bacterium | reverse complement strand
GACTGCCGAACGTGCCCCTGACAACGGACCACGGACAACTGACCAATCGCCATTCACCACTCACCACGAAAGGCACCAACCATGACCCATCACTGGGACGAATTCTCGAAATCTCTCGCCCAACCCGTCCCCCGTCGCGAATCGCTGCGCCGCCTCGGAATTGTTGTCGCCGGTGCGGTCCTCGGACCGCTGGGGCTGGCGCCGGCCGTCGCCGGCAGGACCGATCCGTGCAAGGCGTTCTGCAAGTGCCGCAACAAGCGGCAGCAGGACCAGTGCCTCCGGGCCTGCAAGGCGTGCAACAAGAACGTCAGCCGGCTCGGCGGGAGTTGCGGCAACTACTTCTGTTGTGCAGCCGGCCAGTCATCCTGCGGTAACTATTGCGCGGACCTCGCAATTGACCCCTACAACTGCGGCGCGTGTGGCTCCGTGTGCCGCGAACCTGGTCTGTACGAGTACGGCGCGTGTGTTGACGGCGAATGCACGTACGCCTGCGCCGATGGGGCGACTTACTGTAACGGGACCTGCACGTTCCTCGGCTGGGACCCGTACAACTGCGGAGAATGCGGCAAAGTCTGTCCCGCATCGGCGCCCTACTGCAACCAGGGCGCGTGCAGCGTCTGCCCGCCGGGAACGGCGCTGTGCGGCGGCGAGTGCGTCGACCTGCTGAACGACCCCGACAACTGCGGCGCGTGCGGCAACTCCTGCGGCGCGTATGCGTGCGTCCAGGGGTCGTGCAACGCCCCCTGCGCCGAAGGGCTGATCCGCTGCAGCGGCGTCTGCATCGATCCCAGTTCGGACCCGTACAACTGCGGCGCCTGCGGAGTGGAATGCCCCCCGGACATGATCTGCATCGGTGGCTACTGCGAGGGGGGAGCAAGCGGGTGGTGATAATGGGTGGCGTTTCGGCACGGACTAACGACCGCACCGTGACCCCTCGGTGAGCAGTACATGTTTGTCACATCGCCGGGAAATCAGCGCCGCTTCTGTAGCGGCCGGACCACTCGGCCATGTCGCGTTCCTGGATATCACGGCGCCCCTCGGTCGGCAGCCTGAGGCAAACGATGGCTGACTCCGGAAGCCGCGTCGAAAATTGAAGTATCGTCATGCAAGAAAGTGTATGCATTTCGTCCCCGCCCCGAAGAATCTTCCCACTTTCCAAAAACTCCCGCTCCCGCGCCCTATCTCCTCCTGCAGCAGGCCTTTACATCTACGGCAGTCCACTACTATTCACACGTTTCGATTCGACTTACATCAATCCGCAGTCGGAAAACACCCGCAAATGCGCGCACAAACCCGGGTATAGGTGGAGGACGCATGCGCAGACGCCAGCAGTCAGGAGCGAGGAACCAGAGATGTCGAGCCATCAGCATGCAGTCGTCAGCGTTCAGCCGCCACAGACCTTGGACCACGGACCAGTCACCACTCCCTGAAAAAAATCGCCATATTCTTGAATCCTTGTACCCATGCTCGATTTGCCGCGAAAAAACACCCGTTCCACCGTATCGCAAGCATGCAAGCAGTACGCTTGCCGCACGACTTCTGCACCACTCCGCGTCACGCTCCGCCTTCCAATCCAAATTCGAAAATCCAAAATCGAAAATCCTCTGCCCTCTCCACTCTCAACTTCCGCGCAACAACGCGGCAAGATCCGCGCCCCCCCTATGGCATGCGAAATCTAGGCGCCTTGGTCATCTTACCCACCACTCACCACTCACCACTCACCTCAGCCGGAACTCTTCCCCCTGGACCTCCTCCTCGCGCGGCAAATCCAAAATCCAAAATCCACCCCGGGTTGCAGGAATCGTTGAATCGCTCGACAATCGCATGGCAGAACCCGCATTTGCGCAACACCGAATCCCTCCATGCACGAAGCCAAGGACACGGCCCGAGCGCTGGTCCGCATCGGCTACGACGGCACCGTCCACAAGTTCTTCCGCGCCGCGAAAGCCCGGGAGCGCTTCGAGAACGAATTGCGCGTGCTCCAGCACCTGGAGCAGCGGGGCTGCGACTTTGTGCCCCGCGTGCTGGGCTTCGATCGCGACCAACTCGAACTCGTCACCACCAACTGCGGCGCGCGAGTGGAGCACATCAGCGACGAGAAACTGCACGAGCTGTTTGCCGAACTGGAATCGTATGGCGTCCGCCACGACGACCCCTACCTCCGCAATGTCACGTATCGCGCCGGCGACGGCCGGTTCTGCCTGATTGATTTCGAATTCGCGACGATTATTGACGAAGCGGCTGCTGCGGTCGCGGCTTCCGAATCCGACACTGCTGCGACTGTCCCGCAACGACTGAAATGGTCCGGTCTGACGCATCGGGGCCACGTGCGTCCCAACAACGAAGACCGCTTTCTGGCGATCGCGTTCAACCGGGAGGAATTCGCGTACCTTGCCAGAGTGGGAGAAGTGCCGACAGTCGATTTCGATTTTGTCTTCGCCGTCAGCGACGGCATGGGGGGGGAGCGTTCCGGCGAATTCGCCAGCCGCTGTGCCCTGGACAACATCACGCGCCTGCTGCCGCGACGTTACGCACTTTCCGCGTCGCATCAGTGCTCAGGCCTCTACGATTGCCTCGAAGAACTGTTTCAGGGCATTCACCGGCAGTTGACGCTCCTCGGGGAGAGCTATGCCGACGGGCGCAACATGGGGGCCACGCTGAGCCTGCTGTGGTACGTCGGCGGCTGGTTCTACTACGGCCACGTCGGTGACAGCCGCATCTATCACCTGCCGCGCGGCGGAGGGCTGCAACAACTCAGCGACGACCACACGCACGTCGGCTGGCTGCGCCGCAGCGGCCGCCTGAATGAGCGCGAAGCCCGGAATCATCCACGCAAGAACGTACTCGCGCAAGCGCTGGGCGCGGGCAACCAGACCGTTCGGCCACAGATCGGAGAATTCCGGGCCGCGGCAGGAGACTTGTTCCTGCTCTGCACCGACGGCGTCAATGAAGGGCTGTGGGACCGGCGGATTGAGGAGTACCTGCGCGAACCCCCGCCGCATCTGGCCGCGCTGTCGCCGGCCCGTCGGCTCGTCGAGGCGGCGATTGCCGAGTCCGGCCGCGACAATGCCACGGCGGTCGTGGTGGAAGTGCCGGATCCGACTGCTGGCGAAGGGCCGCCGTGTGCGTAGCATTGCGTCGACGGCGCGAAATCGCATAATCGTGGGCGCGCAGGATGCCGCCGCGGTTGGCGGCCGCGTCAGCGCAACCCCCGGCCGTGGGGGCACGGACGCCCCGCTCGATCGCCGTGCACTTCGACGGTGAGACAGGCGGAGTGCCTGTCCCGATCGCCACCTGGTTTCCTGGGAGACGCCGCTCTATGCCCGCCAACAAGCCGTTCAAGCCCGAAAAGAACACCCCTGCCGCGTTCTTCGAATTCATGAAGGAACACGGCGCAGAGCAGATCGACCTGAAGTTCTGCGACCTGTTCGGTACGTGGCAGCACTGCACCTACCCCATCGATACTCTCGACGAGGGGATCTTCGAAGACGGTCTCGGGTTCGACGGCTCCTCGATCCGCGGCTGGCAGGCGATCAACGAGTCCGACATGCTGGCGGTCGTCGACGCCTCGTCGGCGCGGCTCGATCCGTTCTTTCAGGAGCCGACGATCAGCGTCGTCGCCGACATTGTCGACCCGATCACGAAGCAGCCCTATTCGCGCGACCCGCGCAATGTGGCGAAAAAGGGGATCGCGTACCTGAAGCAGACCGGCATCGCCGACACCTGCTACTGCGGTCCGGAACCGGAGTTCTTCATTTTCGACGACATCCGCTACGGCTCGTCGCAGCGGGGCGGCATGTACGAGATCGACTCGTCGGAAGCCGCCTGGAACACCAATCGTCCGGACGCGCTGACGCATTCGAACCTCGGCCACAAGATTGACTACAAGGCCGGCTACTTCCCCGTCGCGCCCAGCGACACGCTGCACGACGTCCGCACCGAGATGGTCAACGAGATGCGGAAGATCGGCATCGCCGTCGAGGCTCATCACCATGAGGTGGCGACCGCAGGGCAATGCGAAATCGACATGCGGTTCCAGGACCTGCTGACGATGGCCGACCAGTTCCTGTGGTACAAGTACATCATCAAAAACGTCGCCAAGCGGCACAACAAGACCGTGACGTTCATGCCCAAGCCGCTCTTTGGCGACAACGGCTCCGGCATGCACACCCACATCTCATTGTGGAAGGGTGGCAAGCCGCTCATGGCGGGGGACGGGTACGCCGGCCTCAGCGAACTGGCGCTCAACGCCATCGGCGGCATTATCAAGCACGGTCGTGCGCTCATCGCGCTCTCCGCGCCGACGGTCAACAGTTATCATCGCCTGGTGCCGGGCTTCGAGGCCCCGGTGACGCTGGCGATGAGCCGCCGAAATCGTTCGGCCGCCTGCCGCATCCCCATGTACTCGGCCAGTCCCAAGTCGAAGCGGGTCGAGTTCCGCTGCCCGGACCCGTCGGCCTGTGCCTACCTGTCGTTCACGGCCCTGATGATGGCCATGATCGACGGCATCCAGAACAAGATCGACCCCGGCGAGCCGCTCGATCGCGACATCTACGACATGACCGAAGAGGAACTGTCGAAGACCAACGTCGCCCCGCGCTCCCTCAGCGAAGCGCTGGACGCACTGGAGCAGGACAGCGAATTCCTGATGCGCGGCGACGTCTTCACGGAAGACGTGATCTCCACGTTCGTGTCGTGGAAGAAGTCAAAGGAGATCGACCCGATCCGGCTGCGGCCGCACCCGTACGAGTTCGATCTGTACTACAACTGCTGAACCAAGTGTCCGCCGCGGCGTCCGAATCCGGCAGGCCTGGTCCGATCCGCAGGACGCCGCAAAACGCCGATGCCGACTCGTAACGTCAATAAACAGCCCGGTTTCCGGACCGGGCTGTTTTTCTTGCGCTGATTGCGGTTGGCCGGAAAGAGTTGCGGAATCTCGCCGGTTCTCAAGCAATGTCCGCCGGGGAATGATTTGCCGTCACGCTACACGGAATCGCGGGCGGCCGGCGCCGGTCGAACGGCGCCCAAAGCAAACGGAGAGCACCATGCGCAAGTTGCTACTCGGACTGTGTGCCGCGGCCGGACTCCTGTTAGCCGTGCCGGATTCCTCGGATGCCGGACACCGCGGACGCGGGTTTTACCGGGGCGGCGCGGGTTATCGCGGCGGCTTCTACCGCGGCGGCCGCGTGTTCCGCGGTCCGCGCGTTTTCGTCGGCGTCGGACCCGGCGTCCGCTACCGGAGCTTTGGCTACTACGGCGGCCCCGGATACGTCTATGGTCCGGGGAACGTCTACAACGGCTACTACAGTCCGGGATGGTACGGCGGGCCCCCGGGATATTGCTGGTAGCCGCAGCAAAGACTCCTGGTTCGCGCTCGCACAAACCGGATGCATGCGACTGGACCCGGTCGACGGAACGATCCGTCCGTCCGGGTTCTCTTTGCGCCAACTGGCCGCGCAGACGCCGTCGTGTATACTCATTCCTGTTCCCCACGGACCGACGACGCGTTCACTCCTTGAAAGGACGCACATGGCCGACGTCACGATCACCTGCCGCCCGAACGGGCCCTTTCTTGTCAGCGGTCCCGTCAAGGTCCTCGACCACGAAGGGAAGGAATTCATCCTCGGCGGCAAGGAGACATTCGCCCTCTGCCGCTGCGGCAGCTCGAAGAACAAGCCGTTCTGCGACGGGACGCACAAGACCTGCGGGTTTGTGGCGACCGAGCCGGCACGGTAGTGCGATCATTGCAGGCGCTGTAATCGGCACAATCCGACTCACACGCCCCTGCGACCTGAATCGATTGCATCGGAGCCCGGGTGGGATTGCCGGGGGCAAGCTAGGCTTTTTGCGCCATGCCCAGTCTGCAGAAGAAACCGGCGCGCGCGGCCCGGCCGAACAACCAGCGGCGCGACAAACGGACCGAGTTCCATACCGTCGTGACCATCGTCACGTCGAGCGACGCCGGACTGCAGACGCACAAGGCATGGCTGGTCGATATCTCCGTCGGCGGAGCGCTGCTGAGGTGCGCCGGGCGCGTGCCGGACCGCAAACTGTATCTGCAGATCCTGTTGCCCAAGCTGGCCAAACGCTTTGTTGAGGCGGACGTCGTCAATACGAGGGCGGAGACTGGCCTCACGATCGCACACCGGCAGCCGAACCGGCACCTCCTCGGGGTGCGATTTGCAGGCTACGTCGCCGACCCGAAGCTGCTCGAGAAACTGCGCACTGCCGTCGCCGGCGATGGGAAGTAAGCGCGGTTCGGAGTGCTTAATGGATCGGGTGTGCGGGGGCTCGACGGCCGAATCACAGCGCAGACCGCCTGAATGCGGTCACTACGAACGCTCGTCCGGAAGCGATGGCCACAGCCCCGGCTTCGTCTCGCTCAGGATCTCCAGCACGGCGCGGCGGTCCTCGAGACTCAATCGCGCGAATGCCGGGTCGTCGTCCTCCAAGGTGAGGATGCGATACAGCCGCTGGCACACGTAGGAGTGAACCGGCGCGGGAAGGCGATCGAACGTCTCCGAATAGATCAGGTAACTGCACGGGTACTTGAGCAGCCGGCGCTGCAGGTCGAGGTCGCGGAGCGATCGCCCCCGGCTGTCCCGCGGGCCGCGACCTTCGAATTCGCGGCGAAACTCCGCGCTGCCGGACACCGGCGCCGTCAGCGGACATTCCTCGGCAAACAGCAGGTATTTCAGCACCTTGTCTCCCGCGGCGGCCACGCGGCGCTGCGTCGACTCGCTCTGGTAGTCCGCCGGACGGTCCAGCGCCTCGCTCATCACCTGATCGTAAAACAACGCGTGCCGGGTCTCGTAACCGGCTAGAGTGAGGTAGTTCTGCATCTGCACCTGGTGCTCCAGCACCATCAGCGCCACGATGTCGCTGGTCGGCGCAAGATAGGGCTGCGTGTCGACGAGCGCCGACAGGTCCGTAATATTCGCGCCGGCATCCCGGTCGAGCTGTTCCGGCCGGGTGCGGTCGCGGGCCAGCACATTCCCCATGTGCCGCATGTCCCCGTGCGTCCCGGTGACGTACCAGCCCCCCCAGCGCTCATTGAGCGGACTGCGGTGGTCCGTTGAGAACGTGCCTGACCCGATCTGCGGCTGGCCCCGCTCGTCGCTGAAGACCGACCGGACCAGCACTCCCGGGACCCCCTGCGTCCGCGACGAAGCGTGGCAGGTGAGGCACTCCCCCCGGTCGGCAATGAACCGCGGTGTCCCGGTCTGTTCCTGCGGCAACGTGTAAAACACGGTGCCCTGAACGGGGTCGACCGCCGCCAGTTCCAGCACCTCGCCCCCCTGGACAAAGCCGATGTAGGTGTCGTCGTTGTGGTAGACGGCGCGCGGCCGGGAGGGTGAGATCCGGCGGAGCTGGAAACTCGTCTTCGAAAAGACCAGCGCCTGTGACGAGACGGGTACGTCGAGCGCCGCGAGCAGAGACTTCAGATAGCCGTGGTCTTCGTCATAGGTGAGCGTCGCCGCACCGCGGTCGAGGTCCTGCTGCAGCCGCGCGACGCGGTCGTTGACGGGCGCGGTGCCGTAGCTGATCGGCTCGCGCTCGAATTCGAGTTGCGCCTGGACCGGCAGTGTCCCAACGGCGCAGGCGACCGCTACGAGACAATACATCGTCGCGCCGCGCGACATGGGGTGTGATCTCCTGGTGGGTCAACAAGACTCGCTACTCCAACGTATCGACCTGAATATTGGATGTCAATATCCAATTTAGGATTCACACGCGACCTGAGCGTCGAATGCGGACGTTCCATCGGCCGGAAGGGGCGCATGCCGAGCGTAAGATCTTTCGTTTCTCACACTTCTGGCAATTGCGCAAGCCGGACCCCGTCATGGTCCAGCAGGCTCCCGATACTCTCCAGTTGACTCCCCAGCGACAGTCGTTCGAGCCACGATTTGAGTTGCGATGGTTGCAGTGAGGCCCCCCATTCGATCAGAT
>CAZWGW010000303.1:0-7975 GCA_964633565.1 uncultured Planctomycetaceae bacterium | reverse complement strand
CTTTGTTTCTAAGTCGGCCTATGGTTGGGGATCGCCGTCTCAACTTCCTGCACGTGGGGATGTGGTGGTGTTTCGCAGCGATGGACAAGCCAAGGGGGCGCGCCGGATTGTCCGCGACTTCGTTAAACCGGGTGAACGGTTCCATCATCGCCCCGTCCCCCAACAGGCCGTGCAGCACGATCATCAGCGGGACGGGAGTTCCGGCCTCGTAGCCCGGCGGCGTGTGCAGTCGGTACGAGCGTTTCTGTCCGGCGTGCTCAAGAGATCGTGTCTCGGAGCGGCCGCGATTCTCGCCAACGTCCGGCACATTGCGCCGCTGCTGAATGCGATCCCGAATCCGTTCCCGAGGGGTTGTCGGCTCCGCGGCAGGAGCGGCGGAGCGTTGCCCGGCCTCATCGTCGCACCACGCGCACGCACCGGCCAACGCCAGCGCACAAGTCGCAATCGCCGTAAGGATTGTTCTCATCGATCCACCGTCCTCAATCCGGTCCGCCTTCGCGCCGGCGGCAACCCTCACTCTATTTTAACCGAGAGCCAGCAGAATGTTCCGGGCTGAAACACTGATCGGGTTGGAATAATGATAGATCCGGCACTTCTCCTCGCCGTCCTCCACAACCGGCGTGGGCTGTTCAATGACGAAATCCGCGAAGTGCGGCGCATTGAAGGCAATAAAGGCGAGGCTCAGGCAGTCGATCTGAGGATCAATCCGGCGCGACAGATCGGGATATGCGATCGGCCCCGTGTCGACCTGGTACATCTGCCGGTCGAGGCTGATGTTCATTGTCTTCGTGGGGCATTCGATGACGGCCCGCAGTCCTGTGTCGGCATTTGCAATCTCCGTCTGCGTCACGATCGGCAGCCCCTGGGCGGTGGCGTCCCGGACCTGTTCCCAGGTCTCCAGCACGGTGACTTGCGCCGCTTCCCGCAGCTTGAAGGCGGGCGGGCCCCAGACATCCTCGACTTTCTGAATGCGGCGGTACGTCTCGCTGATTCGCGCCGGCCGACGGAAGATCAGCCATTCCCCCGGCCCGAGGATCGGCAGGAAATCGTAGTTGTCGGGATAGAACAGGTTCTTCTCGGCAAACGTGTCCTCGCTCTTGCACGAGGCGCACTGGTAATATGCCGTGGACGCGCCGGCCGCATCATCGAAAACCGTTGTGCGGCTCTCTACCTGGAAGCGGACGTTGTTAAACGACGCCGTGCCCAGAATGAACGAATGCCCGTAGTCGAGACACTTTGGAAAGGATGTCTCGGCTGCCGCAGTGGACGGGACGCCGGCGATGCCGGCGCCCACCAGCGCTGCGGCACCGGTTTCGAGAAACGCACGTCGCGTGGGTGACATCGATCGCAAACTCCATAATCTCCGGGAAATTCTGCGGCCCTCAGTACATCGACCGGCAGCCGGTCATGCAAGCCCAGTTCGGGAGGACTCCGCGTGCGGATTGAAGACCGGGGCCTGATCTACGATGCGGCCGGGCGTGCGGCGACGGAACGGATTGCATTTTTCCCCGGCCTGTGTCCGCTGCAATCGGGAGCGCTGTTGTGCGGGTTCTACATCGGCTCAGGCAAGCATTCGCCGGACGGCACGATACGGGTTTGCCGTTCGCGCGACGCAGGACGATCGTGGCACGAACTGCCGGCACGGTTCTCGACGACCATCGACGACATTCGGGGGTCGCTGGCCGGGGCCGAGATGGTCGAAACGGAGCCGGGACGGATATTGCTGTTCACGACCTGGTTCGATCGGAGCGACCCCGCCCGGCCGTTGTTCGATCCCGTCACGGAAGGACTCCTGCGATCGAAGCAGTTGTGTGCCGAATCCCACGATGAGGGAGAGAGCTGGAGCGCCTGGCGCGAGGTCCCGACGCCGGGTCTGACCGGCTGCGCGACCACGGGGCCGGTCGTGCGCTGGGAAGACGGCACGTTCGCGTACGCGTTCGAGAGTTTCAAGGAATTTGACGATCCGCGCCCCGCGCGGCATGCGGCCTGGGTGGTGACGTCGCGCGACGGCAGTCAATTCTCGCAGCCGCTCCAGGTGGCGCAGCACCCGGAGCATTCGGTCTATTACTGGGACCAACGACTGTGCGCGGCGGAGAGGAACGGGGGCTTCGTCGCGATGTTCTGGACACACGACCTTTCACACAAGCGGGATCTGGATGTCCATATCCGGGAGGCCGTGCTTCGCGGCGACCGGCTTGAGGCGGGGCCGATCCGCGAGACGACGATTCCCGGGCAGATCGCAGCCCCTTGCCTGCTGCCGGACGGCCGGTTGCTGGCGTTCGTCGTCGATCGCGGCCGGCCGGGTACGCTCAAGCTGTGGAGTTCGCGCGATCGGGGAGCAAGCTGGCCGGAGTCGAAATGCCTGCTGATTCACATGCACGACGAGCGGGCGTTGCTGTCGCAGGGGAAGGAAAACATCGATTTCGCGCAATACTGGGAGGACATGGGGAAATGGAGCTTCGGGCATCCCGTGGTACGGCCGCTCGGCGGGGACCGGGTGCTGCTGGCGTGGTACGCGGGTACGCCGGAGGCGATGAGCATCCACTGGGCGCGGGTCGATACAGGCAACGGCGTCTGACGCAAAGTCGCGGAGACGCCAAGACTCGCGAAGATAATTACAGGCTATGCACCACTGCATCGATGAGTGAGAATGCACGGAGGGATGCACGGAGGGATGCACAGTGTCGCGCTGTGGATGCTGCTCTGCCTGAACCAGCCTCACACATGTTGATCAGCCTGATCGTCGCCTGCATCGCCGTGAGGCCATGTGAGCCGGAACAGTCGGCAAAGCCGGATGCTGCCGCGGTGCAGGCCGTGGAGCGGGCGATCGGTTTTCTCGCGCGTGAAGTGCCGCGCTGGCGGCCGGAGAACAAGTGCGCCTCCTGTCACAACAACGGTGACGCGGCCCGGGCGCTGTTCCTGGTAACGAGTCGTGAGCACGACCTGGAAGCAGCGGTCCTGTCGAATACGCTGGAGTGGCTGACAAACCCTGACCGCTGGGACGACAACGGCGGTGAAGGGCCGTTCAATGACCGCCAATTGGCTGACATTCAGTTTGGCTACGCGCTGGCGTCGGCGATCGAGGGGGGACTGGTCAAGGAACGTGAACTGCTGCGGGCCGCCGCACACCGCATCGCCGGGCATCAGCGGGCGGACGGGTCGTGGCAGGTTGTGCCGGAGGGGACGTTGGGCGCCCCTGCGACGTACGGGACGGTCTTGGCGACGTCCCTCTGTCACGCCACACTGACGGATGCACGCAGCGCTGAGTTTGATGGCGAGGTCGCTCGCGCGGCCGACTGGCTGGCGCGGCAGCGGCCGAAGACCGTACTGGACGCGGCAGCGCTGCTGGCCGCGCCTCGTTACCGCATGGAGGACGAACAGCGCGCCGCTTGCCTGGAGGTGCTCAAGGCGGGTGCCGGGGACATAGGGGGCTGGGGACCGTACGTCAATTCGCCTCCAGAGCCGTTCGACACAGCGCTGGCACTGATGGGCCTGGCTCGATTGAAGTCGATTGCCCGACAGAACGGCCGCGACTGGACGGAATTCGACGACCCGATTCGCCGCGGGCGGGAGTACCTCTTCACCTCACAACTCTTCGACGGAAGTTGGCCCGAGACGACGCGTCCGCCGGGAGCCGAGAGTTACGCGCAGCGGATGTCGACGACCGGCTGGGCGACGATGGCATTGCTGCTGACTGCGCCGCCGACCGAATAGCACGGCGACCTACGGTCGGGAGTCGATGCGGAACTCGCGAGTCACAGTCTTGCGGACCACCTCGCGCTCGACTGGCCGCAGCACGTCGACCTCGAACGGCCGCTCAAGACTGTTCCCCGCCAGGTCTTCGAGAGCGGCATCGATCTCAAGTTTGTAATCGCCGGCGGCCCAGTCTCGCGCAGGGACAAAACTCCAGCGGGTCTCCTGCCGATCCATCGAGACATCCCCCGCGAGATTGCTCCCCTGCGGGTCGCGGACCACCAGCACGCGCTGCAGCATGGCCCAGTCCAGCGGTTCGTCAAGCAGGACGACGAGCGGGTCCCTTGTGCCCGCCACTGGAGGAGTGATCGTCCAGCGTACCGCGTCGGGCTGGCTGTCATCCGGCGGGCCGACCCGGAATACTTTCCGATAAGGCCCGTCCAGCGGACGCCCCGCCGCATCGGACCAGTCCGCGTCAACGACGAGCGTGTACGAATGCCCTTCTTCGAGCGACGGCCCAACCTCCTCGCGCGGTTTGAGGCCCCGCTTGATCCGGCCGGGGTCGAAGAATATCGTAAACCGCGTGCCGTCCGGGTCCCACAGTTCCTCTCCCAGCTCAAGGAACGGGTCTTCGACCTGGCTACCGTCCTGCTTCAGCAGGTGTACCCGGCGATACGCCTCGCCGCGGCTCATTGGTGCCGAGAACTGAATGTAGAATTTGAGCTGGTTCTCCGGCAGCACATCGTGCGTCGGATAGACCGCCACGACCTTGGTCGGCGGGCCCGCCGGCGCAGCCGCCAGCTTGAATGTCTTCACCAGTTCGACAGCGGGCAACCTGGCGCCGGACGCCCGCGACGTGTCGAACTCAACGCGGTAGGCGAGTCCTGGCCGCAGCGGGAACCGCGGCTCAAATACGACGCGCCCCTCGACAATGCGGTATTCCCCGAGCATTGCCGGGACATCGCCCGCAGTCTGCGGGTCCACACGCACGGCAAACACCGCCCGCCATGCTTCGACGTCGAGTTTCGCCGACTCCAGTGCCTGCACCAGGTCGGTGGACAGGCCGGTAATCTCAATCCGGTGGCGACCCTCCGGACCATCGATCGCAATTTCCGCGCGCTCCTCGGCGCACGCGAATGCGTGCCATGTCATCGCGGTCAGGGCGGCCAGTACGTTCGCCAGCAGTCGCAGGCGCATCATGCCACGCTCCGGCGGATAAACGTCGTGGTTCAGGAACACCTCACCCCCGGGGTCGGCCGGAGGTGAGGTTGGGATTCGACGTCGGAAGGACGGCTACGGCAGCGCGATCGTCTTCAGGCTCGCCTCACCGCTCCCCTCGTTGCGCACGAGGATCACGGCGCTGTTCTCGTTCAGGCGGTCGAGCTGCTCGACCCCCTTGAGTTCCTCGATCGTCTCGTACGTCAGGCCGGCCTTGCCTCCCCCGGGAACCGGGTCCGTGATGGCCTTGACATCGCCAATGTCGTCGGTGGTGATCTTCATCACGCCGCGGGCGTTATTGGCCAGCAGGATGTAGTCTTTGCCGTTCTTCTCGTAGACGAACATGTCCAGCGGCCGGTTGCGGTTGCCGAGCTCGGCAATTGTCGTCCCCTGCACCTGGGAGCCGGGCCTGAGGTCCTTCACGGGGAACTTGACCAGCGGCGTGCAGGTGTAGGCGGCCAGCAGGTTGAGGTCGCCGCCGATGTCGTACACGGTGAACGTCCGCACGGGGGAGGCCGTCTCGAACTTGCCGTGCGCGCCGTGAAAAATCTTCACACCAGCGCCGCGGTCCGCTTCCTGGAAGGGGAACGGCACCGACCGCAGCGTCGACTCAAAGTCCTCGTTCGACAGCCCGGCGATGAACACCCGGCCATCGGCGAATTCGAGATCGGTGATCGACTGGCTCCGCTTGTCATTCCGCCCTTCGCCGCCTGGCGACGGCGCGTTGGGCAGGGCCGCCTTGGCGAACGGCACGTCCTTCAGCGCCACTTCGGAGATCTTGTCCGAGCCGTCAACGCGGAACAGCGCCGGCTGCGCATCGGGACCGCGTCCGCGCGACACGGAGACATACACGTTGCCGCTGGCGGGGTTAACGACCGCATCGTTGATCTGCACGTCGCGGGCGGTCGTGCCGAGCATCCCGGCGATCTTCGAATCGAGGTTCTCGACGTTGATGCTCACCTTCGATGCATCGCCGGAGGCGTCCCCCGTGTCGACGGCAAACACGGCGGCCGTCCGGGCGTCGCCGATGAACAGCACCCAGTCCGGCCCGAACGCCAGCGATCCGGCCTGCTGGAGGTCGGGCGTCCCTTTCTTGAGTCCGTGATCCGCGCCATTCACCGTCGTGACGACAAACACATACGCAATCAGCGCCACAGCCAAGTTCCTGAGCATGATCGGCTCCCTTCGTTGTGTGAGATGCGTTGGGACCTCCGCGCGGTCCCGGCCCCAGTCGCCCATTATGCCGTGTCCAACCGGCGATTCAATTCCACGGGCTCAATTCACGGGCCGGCACGGCGTCGTTCGACATCGTCGCAACGCGGATGACTCCCCGGCTCGAAGACAATTCGGGGCGTTTTGCAGCATTCCGGCGCTTCAGGGGGCGGCCCGGTCATGCGGCGCGGCAATGCAGTACAGGTGATGCCCCGTACGGTAGAAGAATGCGCCGCGCGAAATCGCGGCGGAAGCCAGGCACTCTTCATCGAGTTCATTCCGGGCGAGCGACTGAAAACTCTCGCCGTCCTGCAGCACGAACGTTGTGCCCGTTTCGTTCGTGACGTACACGCGGCCATCGGCCGCCACCGGTGACGCCGTGAATTTACCCCCCAACCGCTGCCGGTACAGGACTTCGCCGCTCCGCGCGTCGATGCAGCGGAGGAAGCCGTGCTCATCGGGGACATA
The DNA here is from genome assembly GCA_964633565.1 of uncultured Planctomycetaceae bacterium. Taxonomy (GTDB): domain Bacteria; phylum Planctomycetota; class Planctomycetia; order Planctomycetales; family Planctomycetaceae; genus CAZWGW01. The sequence continues at coordinate 1,384 of CAZWGW010000303.1, read as the reverse complement.
GAGCCGGCCATGATACAGCAGCGGCGAACAGACGTACGGACCGCCGCGATCCTGTTTCCAGACGACGTGCGTCTCCGTTACGTCGCCGCGGCCGCCGGGACGCACTGCGACTGTTGGGCCGTCCTTCCCCGACGTGGCGTAGATCACGCCGTCGGCGAAGACGGGGGAGGGGGTCACCCATCCGGCCGTCCCTTGGACCTGCCAGAGTAGTTCACCGGTCTGCGGGTCATAACCGCGGAGTTCATCCTGCGCACTGACGACCAGTTCGGTCCGACCGTCCGGAGTGGCGGCAAGGATCGGCGTGCTCCACGACCGGAACAGCCCGCGGCGTTCGGCCTTCCAGCGGGTCTCGCCCGTCTTGAGGTCGAGCGCTATCAGGAACGAATCGAACGTCTTGTACCACTTGCCGTCGTGATCGCAGACGGAATAGACGACGCCTTCATGAACGATGGGCGATGATGCCAGCCCCAGTTCAGTCTCAAAGTCGCCCAGGTCGCGATGCCATTGCTGCCGACCATCGACGTCGTAACAAACCAAGCCGGCGTTGCCGAACATCGCCACGACTCGTCCATCGGCGACGACTGGGGTGTGCGCCGCGTGCCCCGTGACTGCCGATGTGGCCTCCGGGTTGTCGTCGGCAATTTCCCTTGACCAGAGTTCCTTGCCATCGAGCCGATCAAGACACAGCACCATTCGGCGCTCGCCGTCGTCGATGGCACAGGTGAGGAAGATCTGGTCGCCGACGACGACGGGGGATGAAGCCCCTTCTCCCGGAAGCTCGACGCGCCAGCGGACGTTGTCCGTCGTCGACCATGTCACCGGCAACCCGGTTTCATCAGACACACCGTTGCCGTGCGGACCTCGCCAGCGCGGCCAATCATCCGCCCACGCTCGGCCGACCAGGTTGACTCCGCAGCAAAGGACCAGCACGAAGCGGGACACGCGCATCGCCAACCCCTTCGCTGCCTTTGCTGCCTTCTGTTCGATGCTGTTCAGATCTAAGCAAGCAACTCGTGCACGACCCGGCACGGCTCCACCCCCGTCAACCCCTGGTCCAGCCCCTGGTACTTGTACCGGAAGCGCTGGTGGTCGTAGCCCATCAGGTGCAGCACGGTGGCGTGGAAATCGCGGATGTGGACCGGATCCTTCACGATATTGTACGAGAAGTCGTCGGTCTCGCCGAAGATCGTCCCTCCTTTCGTGCCGCCGCCGGCCATCCACATCGTGAAGCAGCGCGGATGGTGGTCGCGGCCGTAGTTATCGTGACTGAGGCCCCCCTGCGAGTAGATCGTGCGGCCGAACTCGCCCCCCCAGATAACGAGCGTCGAATCGAACAGGCCCCGCTGCTTGAGGTCCTGGATCAGGCCGTAGCAGGCCTGGTCGA
>CAZWGW010000302.1:0-7988 GCA_964633565.1 uncultured Planctomycetaceae bacterium | reverse complement strand
CCGCGCGTCTTCCGTCAGATGGACCACCGCGGCCACCTGCGGCGGCGTCCCGCGAGCTCCCAGGATCACGCCGATCAAGGCTTCGTCGATCTGCGCCGGCTCGCGTCGGCACACGGCTTTCAACTGTTCGGCAATCCAGTCGGTCACGTTGCCGGTGAGTGTGTACCGCAGTTCGATAAAGGCGGGATCATTGCTCCAGAGCCGGGCGGGGCGCAGGTGAATCACCAGGTTGACGCCGCTGGGCATCATGTACAGGCCGATCGGTTCGCCGCTGGTCGGTCGGGCGGAGTCGACGAGTTGCGTGTTGAACACGAGTTGTGATTCAGTCAGTTTCCAGACGTCGCCCCCCGATGGATTCGCGGACGTGTCGTCGCCGGGCGGGTGCAGGCGGGAGCCCTGCGGTTGCGCCGGGGCGGCCTCCGTCGTACGCGCATCGAACGAGCGGACGCCGAGAAACACCGCAAAGCCGATGAGGGCGGTTGCCGCTCCCGCGGCAATCGCGAGTTTGCGCCGCCTGGCCTGTTGCCGCCGCAACTCGCGGAGCCGCGCCGTGCCGGCGTCGATGTCCGCAGTGGCTGCGGCCGTTGCGGCGGTGGTCAGCGCGGCCGCTGCGGTCGGAGCAGTCGCCAGCGGTTCATCGGGGACCCACCGTGCCGCAGTGCCGACCGGAACGTCGCCGTCAGCAAGCTGCAGGTCGACTTCCGGCTCTTCGTCGGGCTGCAGAATGAACGCATGCCCGCAAGCCGGACAGCGTCCCTTGCGGCCAAGGAGATTGCGGTCCCTGACTTTCAGACCGCGGGTACATTTCGGGCAGGTGATCGACAGGACTTCCATCGTCGCGTCAGAGGCAGCCCCCGACGGTCCCGCCGCGGCCCTTCCGCGACGCGTGCCGGAGGTGCGTTCAATAATACGTCCTGCCGCGGGCGGATGCCAAGCCGATGTTTTCAGCCTTCGCAGGTTGTCGCCGGGCGCAGGGTGCGGAAGAACGCTCAGCCCGGGGCCTGCAGCACGTTTCCGCGGTGCAACTGCCTGAGGACCTGCTCCGGCTTCATGCGCGTGTAGTCCTTGTCGATCTCGCCGGCCACCATTTTTGCCAGGGGACCACTGAGTTTCGCGCGCAGCGATCCCAGGAACAGTGCGGGCGCGATGAGCACGAGTCGCCCGAATTCATTGCGCACCCGCCCTTCTTCCAGTCGCTCCCCCAGGGCGGTCGCGAACTGGTTGGCGGTCCGATGGCGGAAGTCCGTCTGCGGCTGTCCAGCATACTTACCAACGCCCGGCCGGCTGAACTTGCCGGGGGCATCGCTGATCAGGTTGACCTGGTGCTCCTGGCTTTCGGGGTGGACCAGAGTCACGACCTCGCTCAGCACGGCGGACTGCGGCCAGTCGGTCGAAAAGATCCGCGCCCGGGCACGATCGGCCACAACGACCCAGGCATTGGACGGGACTCGATTTTCGTGCTTGTAGGACATGGTGTTCCTTTACGATGCGGGATTCACGGAGTCATTCACCAGGGATCCTGAACAACTTCAGCAAACCGGGTGCCGCAGCCGACCGTTGCGTCCTGATCGGCCCGTGGAATGCACGATCGTCCGTGGGCGAAGTCCGGCCGAGTGCCGGTTGCGCCCGTGACGATCATGTGCGGCGACGTCGCTCAGCCGTCGGCACCGGCTTCGCCGCGGAAGCGGTGTTCGTGCTGCGCGAGGAACTTCCGCGCACGGTCAGCGTCGCGGGCGCGCGTCAGGATGTCGATCCGGAGGACACCCGACAGCCCGGCCTGATTCTCCCCGCTCACTTCGGCGGCGATCCCCTCCGCGTGCAGTTCGGCACGAATCAGTTCAGCCTGCGTCGGTTCAGTCACGGTGTACACTGTGACGATCTCATCGGGGTCGATCTCAGATGGCTCTCGCATGGTCGGATTCCTTCAGGCACTGGGGACAGTCCCTCAGGCGGTCTGGTTCAGGACGGTGGCGCTCTCTGTTCTCAGGAACTCGGCCGCATCCTCCGGCAGAACGGTGTTGATCGACATGCCGCTGCCGAGTTCAAAGCCGGCCGCGGTCGACAGGCGGGGCAACACGCGTATGTGCCAGCGGAAGTGCGGTTCATCCTCTTCGCCGCGAGGCACGGTGTCTACCGTCAGGTTGAAGTGCGGATCCTCAAGACCGACGTACATCTTACGCAGCACGTCGCTCAAGATCACGGCCAGCGGAGGGATTTGCCCAGGCAGGAGCGCCGAAAAGCCCGCCTGGGACCGACGCGGCATGATCCACGTCTCAAACGGCAGGTGCGATGCGTACGGCGCGAATGCGACAAACTCGCTGTTCACGGCGATGATCCGCCGCTGGGCCGCCAGTTCCTGTTCCAGCAGGACGTCGTACAGACAGCAGCCGTAGCGGTCGAAATATTCAGTCGCTTCCCGGAGCTTCATCCGCAGCAGCCGCGGCACGACAGGCGTGGCGATAATCTGCCAGTGCGGGTGCCGCAGCGACGTCCCCGCCCGTTCGCCGTGGTTCTTGAAAACCACAACCGTCTGAAACCGTTTGTCGCGCAGCAGGTCGACGTACCGCGCGTGCAGCGTGCGGACGACGGTTTCCACGTGCGCGCGGGGGAGCGAGGCGAGAAATGCCGTGTGCGCGGGGGACTCGATCACGACCTCATGCGCTCCGCAGCCCCCCATGTGCTCATACACGCGGCTTTCCTGTACGCGCCGGTCGTCCTCTTCGATCCGCAGTGCCGGAAATTTATTGGGGACGACGCGGGTCTGCCACTCGGCCGGGCCCGCCCCACTGGCGCGTACAGCAAAAATCTCATTGGGCGTCAACGACTCATTGCCGGGACAGAACGGACAGGTGCGCTGCACCTCTGGACTTTCCACGACGGAACGTTCCGCCGGCCGGTCGTGCGGGCGGAGCTTGCGCAGCGGTGCAAACACGACCCAATCCGCCGTCGTATGATCGAAACGCAATTCCGACATCGCGTCACCCGACGTCAATCGATCGAGCCGAGGTCATTTTCGAACGCCGTCTGCCAGAATTCGTTCTCTTCGTGCTCGTGCTGTTCCAGCCGTGCCAGAATTGCCGCCAGTTCGTGCCAAGCGGCGGTCCAGCAGTCGAATTCACAGGGGGAGGCTTCGAGCCGGAGCGACAGTCGGTCCAGGTCCGCCAGCACTGCCGCGTGTTCCGACAGCAGCCGATGCGCCTGTTCCGCCAGATGTGGCGCCGCGTTCAGCGGCTCTTGCAGATAGCCGCCGGCTTCCTCCAGTTCGAAATGGGCGGCGACCTTCGATTTGAGCGTCTGGACCCGCATGCCCATTTCACCGAACCGGGGTTTCCCCAGTTGCTCGACCTCATGCCACCAGCCGCGCAACTCTTCCACTGTTTGACGCAGCGCCTCGTGGGCCTCCTTCAGCGGACCCGAGACCAGTGCCGACCGTTGCGTGATCATGGTCAATTCCTTTCGTGTCGGGGGCTCTTCCGCGGCAACAGTGCCGCCGGCGCGACGCACGCGCCGCATCAGCAGCACCTGCAACGTCGTCGCGTCCCGATGAGCCCGTTGTGTGTCGAATCGATACTGCCCGGCCGGGTCCCGGTTCCGATACGCCCGCGCCGAAGGGGTCCAATAGACATGCGGTGCATGCGACGCCAGGTCGTCGACGAACACGGCAAAGTTTGCCGCCGCCGATCCGGCCTTGCGGCCGCCCAGGTATTCGTAGTTCATCTCCCGGTGGTCGATGTGGATGGCCCGGAACGGCTGCTCGCAGACGATCCACATCTCCGCACCGCGCACGGCCGGTTTATCGAGTTTGGGGGGACTGACCCGGCCCGGACCGGCTCGAATGACGGCCGTGGGGCTGACCCCGTAGTGCCGCACGGCTTCCAGCGGAACATCGGCAATGCTGATCAGTGCGAGCTGCGGCCACGGAACCGTTTCTTCGACCGCGCCGGCGGGTCCGACCAGTTCCAACCCTCCGGTTGTGCAGCGCACGTGATGCACCGCCGGCGCATGTTCGAGTTCCGGCAGTGCCCGATCGTCGACCGGTTGCGCTTCCACTCCCAAGTCCCGGATCGCCGCCGCCAGTCTTGCCGCAACAGGCTCGTTCAACTGGTCCGGCAGCAATCCGGGCAGTCCACGAAGATGGATCTTCGCATCAATCGCATTAAGGCCCAGGTAGTCGTGCATGATATGCAGGAACGCCTCATCGTCCTCCGGGACGGCGAACACCGCGACGCGAAATCCCGGCGGGCTTGCGGCATCGGGAGTCATCGGTGCGGAGGACGAGGTTTGTTCCGGCATCTTGCTGGTCTTCTCCATGGACGCACACTTTCGATTCGGAATACGGGGAAACTGCAACCAACATGCCGTCAGCCGCCATTATCAAGATCGCTCGGGCGACCGGCAGGCAAATTGGCTGGTGACGGCGGGCACGCGGACATCGGTGTGCTCACGTCGGGTGAGTCCATGCCTGGGACAGCCAAGGTGTGCGGATTCGCGCAAACGTGCGATCTGGAGCATCCCTGGCTGCACCAAACGGATGCCGCGCCGACGCCCCGTTCACCATTATACGCGCGTGGTCGATGGTACGCTTGTTGCGACGCAACAGACGGGACGGCTAGGTCCGCGTTCCGAAGAGTGCTGCCCGGTGAAGGCTGCCTGAGGTCCCACAATCCGGAGCATGTCATCATGAACATCGACCTGCCGGAATTCGTGCTGCTGACGCTCGTGATCTCCGTAATTGTGTTCCTGGGGATTCACCTGCGGCGACGCCGCAGAAGTTGACCTTGCCACAGGAATTTCAGGGAGTGACAACCTTGCGCCCAGTTCTCCACGTTGCGATCAGCCTCGCCTGTGTTGGCGCCGGCTTGAACACGCTCCTCCTGGCGAATGAGCCGCCGGAGGAGAAGAACGAAGTCCCGGTGATGGAGCAGAAGCTCACCCACGCGCAGAACATCCTGTCGGCCATCGCCAAGGAGGACTACGCGAAACTCTCGGAGAATGCCGAGGGGTTGCGGAAACTTGCCGAGAAGCAGTGGATTGAAAAAGAAACGCCGGAATACCGGGCGCAACTCAAGGATTTCTGGGTCGTGCTGGAGGGGATCAGGGCGAGTGCCGACGACAAGGACATCGACGGCGCCACACTGGCCTACATGCAGATGACGCTGAGTTGCGTCCGGTGCCACAAGTACTTGCGCAAGAATCCGGATTGACCGGCAAACTTGCCGCGGATTCCGCGGGCGGCAATCCGTGCACGGCCGTGTCTCCCGATGCCGGATCTTCGTGGTTTCCCTACAGTCTCACGAAATGAGTCTGTATAGTGGACGGTGAGGAGGATCGTCCGCGACGGTCCGTGCGCCGTCCTCTGAAATCCGCATCCGCAGGCACGCATCGGACATGAACTGGAACGCACGACGCAATCACGTACTGACGGGGCGGACCGCCGGCCGACGCCGGTGCGCTTCCGCGGCGGGTCTTGCCGCGTTGCTCTCCCTGGCGCTGGGCGGCACAAGTCAGCCCGTCCGGGCGCAATCACGGCAGGCCGTCACCGAAACGCGTTCCATCGCGATGGAACTGTACGTCGACGCTTCCACCAAGGGGGGAGACGTGCAGGCCTGGGTGGAGGCGGCCGCGAAAAAACAGCCGGGCGTGGGACTGCGCATTTACGACCTCTCGGCGGCAGAGGGAGGCGCGCAGGAGCGCTTCGAAAAGATCTGTTCGCACTATCGCCTGAAGGCGGAAGAGTCGCTGCCGCTGCTGTACGGGTTTGGACAGGCGAGCGTGGCTCCGACGACCCAGGAGGCTGTGGAGCAGAAACTCACACAGTTGCGAACGATGACGGTGTTTGTCCGGTCGGGGTGCCCGCGCTGCGCCGCCGCCAGGGAGTATCTCAAGAAGCTGCAGGCGAAGTATCCGGGCATTGTGCTGAACTATCGGGACGTCGCGACCGACCGCACGGCGCAGACGGAGATGAACCAGGTGGCGCAAAAGTACAGGCAGCGGGGCGTCAGTGTTCCGATGTTCCACTTCTGCGACCAGGTTGTCGTCGGCTGGAGTGGCGAAGCCGGCACGGCCCGTCGTCTGGAGGGGATTCTGGCCCAATGGACTTACGTACCAAAACCGAAGACCACGGAAAGAACGAGTTCGCACGCGAGTCCACCCGATTCGGCGCGGCCGGCGCCAGCCCGTTCGCCTGCAACGTCGGCTCGCGCAACCACGGAACTCGTTCCCGGTCGGCGCTTCGCCTCAAGCCAGGCGGGCTTTGTCATTCTCGCAAGTGCGGCGTTTTGGCTTCAGCCCGATCATCGCGAGCGCGATCCACCGGCGGACACTGAACCTGCCGAGCCGGAATCTGATGCGCCCCCGGATGCTGACACGCCCCCCGCCGAACTCCCCCTCCCCGGCGACTCCTTCGACTCCCTCCCCCTCCCCGGCGACGTATCTGATTCGCTCCCGCTCCCCGGTGACGTCTCCGATTCCTCGGGTATTGACCTGCCACCCGAAGATGCCATCGAACTCCCGCTCTTCGGCCAGCTTCGGGCCAGCGGCGTCGGGATGCCCCTGTTGACGATCGCCGTCGGGCTCGTCGACGGGTTCAACCCCTGCGCCATGTGGGTGCTGCTGTTCCTGCTGTCCGTGCTGGTCAACCTGCAAAGCCGGTGGAAGATCCTGGCGGTTGCGGGCACATTCGTCGTGATCAGCGGCGTCGCCTATTTCATCTTCATGGCGTGCTGGCTGAACATTCACAGCTACATCCGCGAAGTGCACGAAACGGCCCTCTACTATGTACTCGGTGTGCTGGCGGTCCTGATCAGCATCGTCCACATCAAGGACTTCTTTGCATTCAAGCAGGGCGTTTCGCTGTCAATCCCCGAGGCCGCGAAGCCCGGCATTTATGCCCGCGTGCGGCGAATCGTGACGGCCGAAAACCTGATCGGGGCGGTCATTGGCGCCAGCGTGCTGGCCGTCATTATCAACGTGATTGAACTCCTGTGCACAGCCGGCCTCCCGGCACTCTACACGGGGATCCTCGCCCAACAGGAGTACCCCGCGTGGAAGGAGTACTCCTACATCGCCTTGTACAACCTGGCGTACATGTTTGACGACTCGCTGATGGTCGGCATCGTCGTCGTCACGCTGGGCAAGCGCAAGCTGCAGGAGACGCAGGGGCGCTGGCTCAAACTGGTGAGTGGCGTCACGATCCTCCTGTTGGGACTCGTCATGCTGTTCAAGCCGGAACTCCTCAAGGCGCTGTAGTGCTCCGACGCTCTGTGGCGGCCCGCGTTCGGTACGCCGGTTGCACTGCAGACCAGCCGGATTGGTCCGGGCACTCGTTTCAGGGAGGGTTCCCTCATGAAAGAACGTGTTCGCATCTTCACCTACAGCAGCGGTACAGGCTCGACGCTCATCGAAACCACGCTGGAAGACCACATCAACGAATGGCTGGCGAAAATCGACGGCGAAATCCGGTTCGTCACCCAGTCCGAAAGCGAGCGGCAGAAGACGGCCCACGTCACTGTCAGCGTGTGGTACATTCCGCGCGAATCGTCGTAACGTCGTCCAGTCACTCGGTGACTGGGACGCTGGTCAAATTCTGATTCGCCTGGTCTGCTCCTGGTCCATGTCCGTCGACGATCTCGAAATCCTCTGCGAAGACGGCCCGCTGTTCGCCGTCAACAAACCCGCGGGGATCATCACCCAGGGCGCGCCGCAGGGGGTCGACAGCCTGATCGACGTCGTCAAACGATACCTCAAGGCGAAGTACGCCAAGCCCGGAAACGTATACCTGGGCGTTCCGCACCGCTTGGACCGGCCGGTCTCGGGAGTCGTCGTGTTTTCGCGCAACTCCAAATGCGCCGCGCGGCTGGCGGAACAGTTTGCACAGCGCCGGGTCGAGAAGATCTACTGGGCCTGCCTGGAACGGCCCCCGCAACCGGAGGCCGGCGAACTGTCGGACTGGATCTACCGGATTCCTGACCAGTCGCGCGTCGAAATCG
>CAZWGW010000301.1:0-8005 GCA_964633565.1 uncultured Planctomycetaceae bacterium | reverse complement strand
CACATCGTCAATGCACTACTTCTGTTTGGCGTGGTTCGCCACACACTGCTGCTGCCTTGCTGGAAGGGCCGCCACGTTATGTCCACCTCGAACTGGTTGGCGTTTTGCACGGCACTGTTGTGGCTTGTGCACCCCTTGCAGACCCAGGCCGTCACGTATATGGCGCAGCGTCTCGAGTCGATGATGGCGACGTGTTACCTTGCCGCGTTGTATTGCTTTGTTCGGGCTGCGGAGTCGCGACGCCGATCAATCTGGTATTCCGCAACTGTCACCATGTTTGCGGTCGGAATCGGAACCAAGGAAGTCATTGCGACATTGCCCGTCGTGCTGGCGCTCTATGCGCGTGCATTTCTTGTACAGTCCTGGAGCGAGTTCTGGCGGCGCAGCTGGCGGTTGTATCTCGTGATGAGCCTCCCGCTTGTACTGATTGCGTTCTGGATGTGGCCGTACTTTTCCTCGCACAGAGGTCTCGTGGGGCTTGGCCACCCTTGGATGACACCCTGGATGTATGCACGCACTCAATCAGCGGTCGTACTGCACTATCTGCGTCTGGCGGTCTGGCCCGACCGGCTCTGCCTTGACTACTGCTGGCCGGTAATGTCGCTGCGTGAGGCCTGGCCGTGGATCGGCGTGTTGGGCAGTGTTCTGGCGGCGAGTGTACTATGCTGGTGGCGGTGCAAGCCTGTCGGCTTTTTGCCCCTTTCTTTTTTTGTCATCCTGGCGCCGACATCCAGCTTCGTGCCGATCAACGATCTGGCGATGGAGCATCGGATGTACCTGCCTTTGTCCCCATGTATCGCACTCGTGACGATTGGTGGATATGAAGTTGTGACGCGGCTCGTTCAACAAACGCGAGCCGCACGGCTCTGTCGGCTGGTACTGCCTTTGACTATCGGCGGAGCGGCCGTTGTGTCGACCGCGTTTGCCGTGCGGACAGTCGCCCGCAATCGCGACTATCTGTCGGAATTGCAGATCTGGCAGTCAGCCGTCACCGCTCGTCCTGAGTCGCACCGCGCCCAATTCAATCTTGCCGTCATGCTCTGGGACGCCGGCCGGCAGGAAGAGGCCAACTTCCATTTCGAGGAGGCGCTTCGAGCCGTGTGTCGCAATTGGCCTTACCGTCCCGAGATCGAATCCTATTATGACGGCTTCAAAGCGTTCTTGACTCAGACCAAGCGTGCGGACGAGCTACCAGAACTCTTGCGCACGCTCAGTCGCGAACTTCCCTCTAACAGCACGGTGCCTTATATGCTGGGTTGTGAATGTCTGGAACGTAGGGAGTGCGACGCAGCCGCACGGGCATTTCATGAAGCCTTAGCTTGCGATCCGAACGACATGGATGCGGCTATTGGACTGGCCAGATCCGACCTGGCAGCCGGACGGGCGTCAGAGTGCGTTTCGCAATTGAAGTCCCTGGTCGCGTCGACGCACGACTCAACCAAAGCCTTGAGTCTGTTGGCGTGGGTGCTGGCAACGCATCCGGATCCCGAAGTCAGAGACGGCCCCGAATCGGTGCGACTCGCAGAGCGACTCTGCTTCGAATTCGGGAAACAGGACGGCGTTGCTTGGGGAACACTCGCCGGAGCATACGCCGAAAAAGGGAACTTCGCGCGCGCTGTTGCGGCAGGTCAGCGCGCGGTCGATTACTACAAGCGACGCCGCGATCGGGCAACGGCACAGGTTGCCGCGCGGCAATTGGCGCAGTATCAGGCGGGAAGAGCGTATCGGATGCAAGTTGGACGCGATGAAATGGCGGCCGTCGACGAAATGGGACTTGACACGACGGACGTCAAAGGTCCTTGATGGGCAGGTACAATCTTTCGACGGCTGCGATCCGGCGTGGTCCGGTCCAAGTGCGGATACGTTGACACCAGGTCCGATTCAGGATGTGCCAGGTGAATTCGAATCATGGTGGCCACAGCCGGCTTCACGGCGGCGCCGTCATCGCCTTGCTGACAATCCATGTCGTGCTCCTGGGCTGGTCGGGATACTGTCATAGCCCCGCGTTCGACGAAGTCGGGCATCTCCCCGCGGGAATCAGCAGTTGGCATTATGCGCGCTTCGATATCTATTCGGTGAACCCCCCGCTCGTCCGGTGGGTGGCGGCCCTGCCCGTCGTGATCGCCCAACCCAGAACCGCGTGGAGCACCGTGGGAGTCATGGAGCGCCCGGAGTGGTCGCTCGGCGCGCAGTTTGTCGAGGCAAATGGTGACCGCGCATTCCGGTACTTCACCTGGGCGCGCTGGGCCTGCATTCCGTTCAGCCTGCTCGGGGCCTGGGTCTGCCACCAGTGGGCGAGAGCGCTTTACGGCGCCGCAAGCGGCGTCACGGCACTCGCCTTGTGGTGCTTTTCCCCGAATATCCTCGCCAACGCATCGATGATTACGCCGGACGCCGGCGCCGCCGCAACGGGAATCGCGGCGCACTACGCATTCTGGAGGTGGTTGACCGGTCCCACATGGGGCCGCACCCTCGGTGCGGGACTCCTGCTTGGCCTGGCGGAACTGACCAAATCCACATGGATCATCCTCTTCATCCTGTGGCCAGCCTTCGCGTTGGTGTGGCATGCCGGCTCGATGTCGCAATGGCGCCGGTCGTGGGGCCAATGTACGTTGATGGGACTCATCGGACTGTACGTCATCAACGCCGGCTACGGATTCGAGGGTTCATTTCGCAGGCTGGGAGATTTCCAGTTTCAAAGCCGGCTGCTCACGCAGAAGCCAACCGGGGGCGGGCCGCGCCACAACCGGTTCTCCGGCACGGCGTTGGCCTCTCTGCCGGTGCCGCTCCCCGCAAATTACGTATCGGGCATCGATGTACAGAAAAGTGACTTCGAGAACAGGAAATGGTCTTTTATGAATGGGGAGCACCGGTTCGGCGGCTGGTGGCATTTCTACATTTATGCATTAGCATTAAAAGTTCCGCTGGGAACGTGGCTGGTCGCAGCGATGGCATTGTATCTCACCGCTCGTCATACCAGGACGTTTTCTGCAGGCTGGAGGAATGAACTCGCCCTGCTGGTCCCGGCGATTGCAGTTCTGGTCCTGGTCAGTTCCCAGACGGGATTCAGCCGATACCTGCGCTACGCGCTGCCACTGTTTCCCTTTGTTTTCATCTGGGTTTCCAAGGTCGCGCGTGCCATTTCCCTGGGGATGATCCGGCGGGCGTCGCTCACCGTCGCCGCGGTGACCTGTTCTTGCATCAGCAGCCTGGCGGTGTATCCGCACAGCTTCTCCTACTTTAATGAGGCGCTCGGCGGGCCGAGGCACGGACACAAGTACCTGATCGACGCCAGCATTGACTGGGGCCAGGACGTCTTCTATCTGCGGAACTGGTTGGCGGCCCATCCCGCTGCGCCGTTGTTCGCGCAGTGTCAGGGCGCCTTGGAACTGCATCTGTTTGGCATTCCGTGCAAGTCGGTTCCGGACCCATTCCGACCCGGCTTATATGCCATCAGCGTGCATTGCCTTCACGACCGCGATGGCCGCTACCAGTGGTTTCTTGAAAACCCTCCGTTGGCGACGGCGGGATACTCAATCTACGTCTACCACTTGTCCGCGGAAGACGCGGCCGCCGCGGAACTGAGAGCACGGGCGCCGCTGGCGAACCCCGGACGCCGGGTTCGGCGGAATTCGGCGGCAGCCAAGGTCTTAGTAACTTCCCCGGCGCAGCGTGTTACGGCGGCCATGACGCAGAGTGGCGTCCGACCGACGGATTCCGTGATGACGGCCTCAACCCCCGAGAATTGAGCCGTGGAAACCCCAATGATGTCACGCGTGGCGGTGAATTGCGGATCTGAACCGTTCGCAGGGAACGCAGTTCAGAACGTACTCTGCAATTCCGGGGCCACGACGCTGAAACACGCCGATGCGGGGCGCGTCACACTCGTCATACCCGCCCGGAATGCCGCGAACCTCGTACGGCATTGCCTCGAGGCAGTTGTGCCTCTGCAGAAGCGCGGACATCTGGTGGAGATCATCGTGGTGGATGATGCATCCGGCGATGAAACGGCGGCGGTCGCGGCGCAGTACCCCGTGACAGTGCTGCGCGGCACGGGTGCCGGACCCGGCGCCGCGCGGAATGTGGGCTGGCGCGCCGCGCGCACGCCACTCGTGTGGTTCATCGATGCCGATTGTGTCGCGGAACCGGACGCGCTCGGCCGCTTAGAGGCGCTGATGGAAATGGAATGTGTCGCTGCGGTGGGCGGCAGTTACACGAATCTCCGTCCGGATTCGTGGTTGGCCAGCCTGATCCACGAAGAGATCGTGGAACGGCATCGCCGGATGAGCGGCGTGGTGAACTTTCTGGCGACATTCAACGTGCTGTATCGGCGCGATGTGCTGGAGGAGGTGGGAGGTTTCGAGGAGCGATTCCGGTTGGCCCAGGACGCCGAACTCGCTTTCCGTGTGCAGCGCGCCGGTTATCAGTTGCGATTCGAGCCGACCAGCCGGGTCGGCCATTTTCACGCGACGCGGTTGTGGCGCTATCTGCGCACGCAGGCGCGCCACGGATACTACCGCGTGCTGTTGTACCTTCGGCACCCGGACCGGGTTCGCGGGGACGATTACAGCGGCCTGACGGACCACCTGCAGCCCCTCCTGGCGCTGGCGTTCATCGCCACTGCGCCGCTGGCGGCTGTGAGTGGAGCGGATTGGGCGTACTGGTTGTGCGTGATACTCGCTCTCACGACGTGTGGGACGGCATTGCCGATGACGGTGCGACTTCTGGTGCGAGTGCGTCGGTGCTCGGCACTGGCGTTCGCGCCGTTGTCCTGCATCCGGTCGCTGGCGCGTGGCTGTGGCCTGATCGTCGGGGCGATTGGTGCGCTTACTTCCCGGGATGGCCCGGAGCCCCGCAGTTTCGGGCCGCAAGCGAGTGTCTGCAAGACTCCCGTGGGCGAGCGAGTGGTGGAACAGCATGGATTGTGATTCCGTTGGGGCCCTGTGGGAGCACAAGTCACAATGGCCAGCGAAACTGATGAACACGTCTGGATCGTCGTGCCGGCGTACAATGAGGCCGACCGATTGCCTGCCACGCTTCGCATATTGGAACGGCATTACCGCAACATTGTGATCGTCGATGACGGATCCACCGATCGGACGTTTGACCTGGCGTCGCGATTCGACGTGTGGTGCCTGTCACATGTCGGGAACTGTGGTCAAGGGGCCGCCCTGCAAACCGGGATTTCGTTCGCGCTGCAGCGGGGGGCGGAGATCATCGTCACATTTGATGCCGACGGCCAGCATCGTGTCGAGGACATCGAGTCCGTCGTTGCGCCGATCCGACAGCGGGATTCCGACGTAACCCTCGGCTCCCGGTTCCTTGGACGCGCGATCGGAATGACCTGGGGCCGCTGGTTCGTACTCAAACTCGGCGTCCTCGTGACACGGTGTTTGTCGCGACTGCCGGTGACCGACACGCACAATGGCCTCCGGGCGTTCAGTCGGCAGGCCGCAGAACAGGTGCAGATTACGATGAATGGCATGGCACACGCCTCCGAAATCCTGGATGAACTCGGCAGATCGAAACTCCGCGTGCGTGAAGTGCCTGTCACGATCAGTTATTCCGCAGAAACGCTGCGCAAGGGACAGAGTTCCTGGCACGGCCTGGCGATCCTCTGCCAACTGCTGTTAGCGAGGCTGGTGCGATGAGTCCATTTCAATGCGCTGCGCTCGTGGCGCTTGGGGCCGCGTCGCTGGTCGACGTGAGCCGCGCCGCGCGCCATCGGCCGCACGCCCGGTATTCCGTAGTCCGCGTGCTCACATATGCGGCCGCCGCGATTGCAATTATCTTTCCGGATGCCGTACAGGTGATCGCCGTGGCGGTCGGGATCCGACGCGGTTCGGACCTTGTGCTGTACACGTTTGTGCTGACATTCCTGTATCTGGCGTTCGTATTCTACGCGCTGTACCGGCAACTCGAGATCAACATCACTCGATTGATTCGGCGCGACGCCCTGGACCGCGCGCGGCGCGGCACCGCAACGTCGGAACAACTCCCCGCGCCGGCCAGTGCGCCCCGACCGGACCAGTCCATCCTCAGTTCCCACACGTTGTGCGGCCCGGACCGCGACGCCGGGCCGCCCTCGCGGCCAGTTCACCCCGAGCAGCAACTTTCCACCGGAACGACGGAACTCCTGCGGCGTTTGCCCCATGATCGTGCCTGAACGAATGGTTTGCTGGGCCGTGGCGGCGCGCGTCCGCATGATGCGCGCGATCGTCGACGGCCGTTGTGACGCACGCGAATCGCGACTGATTGCAGGAACGCCGCGGTCGGGAACGACCTGGCTGGCAGAGTTGCTCGGCACGCTGCCCGGCGCGCTCCCGATCTTCGAGCCCCTGCATCTCGACCGGGTGCCCGCGGCCCGAACTGCCGGATTCTCGTGGCGCACGTTTGTCGATCCCGATGAACCCGCGCCTGCCTGCGAAGCATTCCTGTCGCTCGTGCTTCAGGGGCGGGTTCTCAATGCGTGGACACTCCGCAACGCGACCCTGGCCGCCGCGGCCCGGTGCCGCTTTGTTCTCGCGAAGTTCGTGCGCGCGAATCGGCTGTTACCCTGGCTGGTCAGACGTATTCCGATGCGACCTCCTATCCTGCTGATCCGACACCCGTGTGCGGTCGTCGCGTCGCAGATTCGCGAGGGGAGCTGGTCGCATCCGGCCCCGCCCGAGTTGCCGCCCCCGCTGGCCGACGTGTCCGAAATCCGCCGGATCGTCGATCGCCTTGAAACCCGGGAACAAATCCTGGCAGCTCAATGGGCGATCGACTACCGCATTCCCTGTTTTTCACCAGAGCGGCACCGCTGGGAGCTGGTTGTGTATGAGCAGTTGGCGCAGAATCCCCGGGGAGAACTGCAGCGCATTCTCTCCCTGTGGTCCGATGTACTCCCGCAGTCCGCCTCAGTTCTTGCCTCGAAACCCAGCAGCACAACTCACGCTTCCGGCATCAGCGGACTGTATGGCTGGACGCGGCGCCTGAGTCGCGGACAGATCGGCCGCATCCTCGACGTCGTCCGGGCCTTCGATCTGCACATGTACAACGACGATCCCGCTTACTTCGGGCCCTTGCCCGACTCCGCAGGGAGTGTCCACGTCGGCTGCGAACGGCCCGCAGGCCTTCCACGTCTTCAGGCGCGATGTTGCGGATCTCCCGGCTCAACCGTCACGGACGCCAGCCGGGGACGGACCGAAGTCAGGTCCGCCCTGTGTTGACCCCCCTCACGACGCCGCACTCATGAACAATCTCCTCGCACTGCAGCGCATCGCATGGCGGGCCCTCACTCCCGTCTGCCGCAGGCTCGCCCCGATCGCGTGGAAAGAATACAGCGAACTGGCCTATTGGAAGTGCGTCACCCGTGCTGCGGGTCGGTTGCGCAACGACCATTACCAGCATTTCTATACTGCCCACTTCGGCCTCGACGTCTCCTTTTATCAAAACAAGGTCGTGCTCGATATCGGTTGCGGGCCCCGGGGCAGCCTGGCCTGGGCCACGATGGCTGAACGCCGCATTGGAATCGACCCGCTGGCGGACGACTATGTGCGCCTCGGCGCCAACCCGAATGAGATGGAGTACGTTGCCGCTTATTCCGAACGTCTGCCGATTGCCGACGCCGCGTGTGATGTCGTCTGTTCGTTCAATTCGCTGGATCACGTCCGCAATGTCGCGCACACGATCCGCGAGATCAAACGCGTCACTCGTCCGGGGGGGCTGTTCCTGTTGCTCGTCGAGGTAAATCACCGGCCGACGGCATGCGAACCACATCAACTGCACCCGACCGCTCTCGAGGCGCTACGGCCCGAATTCGACTGCCACGGCGTTCACGTCTGCCGGCCGGTCCGGAACGGGATTTATGAATCGCTTCTCGTCGATGACCGATATCCGGTGGATGACTCCCTGGATCGGAGGGGGTATCTCTCAGCCAAGTATGTGCGGCGATCGACCTCCGCGCCAACGCCGACCCGTCGCGAGCCGTAACTCGCGCGGCGTCAAGTTTCTGAAGTGCGCG
>CAZWGW010000300.1:0-8017 GCA_964633565.1 uncultured Planctomycetaceae bacterium | reverse complement strand
CAGACGGTTTTGCGACTAGGCCCTCGGTGGGCGGTGCTCGGAGGTGCGCGTCGACCTGCAGCACTGCGCCCACTTTGACAGCACGTTTCTCGGAACGCTGTTGCACCTCCGCAAGCGACTCCAGCAGAGCGACCTCAAATCGGTGACGCTGGTCCGGCCGTCGACCGAGTGCCAGGATTTGCTGCAGCGGATGGGGGCCGCGAGGTTGTTCCCGGTCCATGCGGATGCAGCGCCGGAAGATGGCGCCGACTGGGTG
Source organism: uncultured Planctomycetaceae bacterium (assembly GCA_964633565.1). Classification (GTDB taxonomy): domain Bacteria; phylum Planctomycetota; class Planctomycetia; order Planctomycetales; family Planctomycetaceae; genus CAZWGW01. The sequence continues at coordinate 7,761 of CAZWGW010000300.1, read as the reverse complement.
CCATTGACCGAAGAACAGTCCGGACGCGCGTCTCTGTCGTTCAAACGGAACGTTGTCGAAGCGCATCAGGAACTGGCGGAAGTCGACGGTCCGCTGGGTGAGCGGTACCGGATGATCGCCGAACTGGCGGCGCAGGACCTGGCCTCCGCACAAGAGCGGTGACGCCTATCCCACGGCCGCCGGCACGATCGGCAACGACATCAGCGACCCGTCGGCAATCGGCGGAGGAGCTTCATCGTCCGCGAGGACCGTGTCGGTCAGGAAGTAGAACAGCCGCCGCAATTCGTCTGGCTGGATGCCGTCGGCGAGGGCTTCCGCCCGCTCCCGTGACTTTTCGACAAGAGCCTCGGCCTTCTCAAACGCGCCGCAGACCGTGAACAACTGCCGGAGCCGCGCCAGCCGGACCCGCTCGTGTTCGTCGCTTTCGAAGAGCCCCTGCAACTCGCGGCGCTGGTCGCCGTCTGCTCCCTGCAGGGCGAGCGCCAGCAGCACGGTCGGACGCAGCGCCAGCGCGTCCTGTCCGGCGACGAGCTTGTTGTGGTCGTCGCCGCGCCAGTCCTTGAGGTCGTTCAGGATCTGAAAGCCGACCCCCACCTGCCGGCAGAATGCCGGAATGACGTCCTTGTACGGCTCAACCGGACCGGCCATCCGCAACCCGGCATACAGGGCGGCCTCGAAAGCGGGGGACGTCTTGAGCGCGTAGATCTGCAGCGCATCCAGCGGCGTCAGTGACCAGTCCGGTCTGTTCTGCCAGGCCATCTCGGCCCCCTGGCCGTCGCACAGCCGCAGGTGGGCATTGGCCATGCTGTCGAGGATGTCGCAGGCGACGTCCGGCCCGAGTTGCGGCGCGCAGGAATGAATCAACCGGTAACCGAGGCCGATCAGGTAGTCGCCGATGTTGATGGCGGGCCCCAGCCCCTCGCTGCGGTGCAGCGTCTGCCGGCCGTAACGGAACAGGTCGTCGTCCTGGATATCGTCGTGGACCAGTGACGCCTTGTGGAAGGCTTCGATCGCCATCGCCACCCGGGAAACGGCGTCGTGGAAGCGGACCACGTCGCCGACGCTCTGGTCCTCGCGCACTTCACGGTTGCCGGCGACGGCATCATACGCGGCGAGCGTGATGAACGGCCGGAATCGCTTGCCGCCGTTGATCAGCCAGTCGTAGGCGACATCTTCCGTGCGGCCGAGGGGCGAAGAGGCCTGTTCCGGCGTCTTGCTGCGAAGTCGCGGAAGCAGCCGGTCGCAGTCGTCCTTGAACAAAGCGTTCGCAGCCCGCATCAGCGGGACGTAGCTGTTTGACGCCGGTGCCTGCAGCGGCTCATACTTCTCGAGGACCTCCCACACCCAGTGCTCGTCGAGCGAGGTGTTCTTGCAGTCGCCGGAGTGCAGCGGGATGGCGAATGACGGCACGCCGGCCAGCAGGACTTTGTCGATCGCCTTTTCCAGCACGTTGAGGCAGGCGACGCCGACGATGCCGTCGACGTAGCCCTCGACGATGATCTTGAGGACGATCGGCGAGCCTTCGGCGACGAGGACCTTGTATCCCAGTTGCTCGGCGCGGACTTTGTAGTCGGCGATGGAACAGGCGCCGCACTTCTCACACTCGAGTCCGAACTCGTCGTAGTCGGCGGGACAGCCCTCGGCGTGCTTCAGGCAGTGCGGCAACAGCAGCATCCGCCGCTCGAACGGGATGGCCATCAACTGCCGCTTCCAGAAGTAGTTGCCGATCAGGACCATCGTGAAGCCGAGGTACTTTTCGGGGAGGTCCATCTGCTGCAGCAGCCGCCGGCCGAGAACTTCGAGTGCGTCCTTTGTGAACTGCTGAGACTGCGGACAGGATGCCGCCAGGCGTTCCGCCGCGGACTTGATCTCCTCGCGCAGTTTGAGCGTGTCGGGAACGTCCTTGAGGTGGCTGGTGCTGCGGCGGCGCTGAGTGCGCTTGACGGGGACGACGTCGGCCTCCGCGACTGCGGTGCCGTTGTTGCCGGACGAGCCGATACCGGTGTAGGCGGAATCGGGTGAGGCCAGCGACTCGCGGGGGGCGGCGATATCCAACGTGGGCTCCTCGTCTGGGGTGTCGCTGCGGAGAGTCGTCTTCAGCCCGGCGGGTTGGCTAATCTGGGGAGACCGGCGAGGGTTGAGACTGGCCGGGGAGTGTCGAATTCAGGGAGCGCGCTGCTCGGAGTGCGGCGACTGTGAAGATCAGTGGATACAGGCGTTCAAAATACCACAATCTCGCAAAATAAAAACCAATGGGGGTCGGCTCGCGCCACATCCCATCCTCCACGCGATCCATGAGCCAAGTCAAGCCACGCAAGGCCACCGGGCGGCTGGCGGGGTCGGCACAGAGGATTTCGACGGCAAGGGCGGTTTCCTCGACACTGGAAGGGGTTCCGGGGCCGCTGCCCCAACCGCCGTCGTCGTTCTGGGCGTTCCGCAGCCACATCAAACCCCGCCGGGCTGCCGTGGTGTCGAGCCGGCCTTCGTCGCGGTAGGCGGCCAACACGCGTGCCGTTCCATAGGTTGGATTTTCGTCATTGGGCGCGTGCTGGTTACCAAACCAGAGAGGGAGCCAGGGGCCGGACTCCGATTGACCCGCGTCCAGATGGCGGCGAATGCGATCCGCCGAAAGCGTAACTTTGGCATAGCGAGTATCATTTGCGTTCTGCGACCACGGGTGAACCATTTCCGCCCATCGATTCATTGCGCGAAGTACATGCGCCGACAAGTCGCTGGAACTGCGGTCAAAGGGAAGCGTTCCCCAGCCTTTGCAGAACGTGGGAATGCCTCCGTCGGTGTTCTGAAGTCCCAACAACCAATCGATCGCGGCGTCGACTGCCTGCTGAGTCCCGACCGAACCTCCAATACAGACTTCTGGATCGGACGATCCTTCCGTGCAGGGCCGGAACTCGCGGTCGAGGCGTCGATTCAGCCAGCGCGGCGCCGAGGCAAGATTGAGGATCGCCAGAATCGCACCGGGCGTGTCGTCCGCATCTGGCACGCCGCCGGGCAAGTCGGTCCATGCCCAGCCGCCCGGGTCGGCATTGGTATAGGCATGCACCGCCTTGTATTGTTGGCCCAGCAGCCAGCGGAGAATTGGTTCGCGGCACTCGACGGGCAAGTCGTCGCCGAGCGCGTTGACTGCCAGCGTCGTCACCCAGGTTGCGAGATTCGTGTCGATCGGCCAACTGCCGTCCGGGCGCACCGAGGCGACAAGGAACCGCAGCCCGCGCTGGGCAACCGGGTGTTGCGAAAGTCCCATGCCGGCGAGGCTCATCGTGACAAAGCTGGTGAGCGGGGCCGCTTCGAGGAAGCCGCCGTTCTCGGGCTGGATGCGATCGAGGACTCGGAGGCTCGGCTTTGCCGCAAGAAAACGCAACAGACGCAGCAGCGGGTTCATCGGTTTGGCGTGGTGGTAGCGGACCTGGCCGATGGCGATCAGCGCGGGGAGCGCGTAGCTGACGACCGGGAGGCGGACCGTCTTGTAGAAACGGGCGGGAAGGCAAGCGAGTTCGAATGGGAGGGCGGGAATCGAGCGCCATTCGACCAGCCCTGCCAGGGCGCAATGCGTGAGGATCGGCACCGAGAATGTGCGGTCCTTGCCGTACCGGGCGATCACGGCCGGGACGCCTCCGGATTGTTCGATGTATTCGACCGCCGCGTCGACGACGGAATGGTACTGGCCCTCCGTGTCGGTCGCCCGGAAGACCGCCCGGGCCAGCATCGTGGTGGAAATGTTGCTGAGGCTTTTGACCGTATCGCCCCAACCGCCGTCGGGGTTCTGATGGCCGGCCAGCCATGTCAGGCCGTCACGAACCAGGGCCGGCACCGACACGCCGTCAACCGTTGCACAGCCGCCGTGCCGGCACATCAACTCCAGCGCCATGACGGCGGTCGCCGTCGACAGGGCGGACGTGGAAAGTTCGCCGATCCAATGCCCGTCCGGAGACCGTTCCGCCAGCAGTGCCTCGCGGGCGATATGGAAGCAATGCGCGAGGCGTTCGGCGGGCGCCGGCGGCGTCATTTGGCTTCCATGGTGATCCGCGTGAAGAGCATCCGCCCGGCGCTGTTCTGCAGCACGCTGGTGACGACCGTGTCGACCTCCTGTCCCATTTCACGACTCCCCTGCTCGACGACGACCATGGTGCCGTCATCGAGGTAGCCGACTCCCTGTCCGGGGCCTTCCCCCTCCTTGATGATCCGAATGCGAACGTGTTCGCCCGGGATGAATCGGGGCTTGAGGGCGTTGGAGACATCGTTCAGGTTGACGACGGGGACCCCCTGGACGCCCGCCAGCTTGTTGAGGTTCAGATCGTTGGTGACGAGCCGGCCGTTCGACGACTTGGCGATCTCGATCAGCCGCTGGTCGACGGACTTGCCCTTGGCGCCGTCCGACTCCTGGATGCGGACTTCCACCTTTGGGTCGGACTGCAGCTTTTTCAGCACGTCGAGTCCGCGGCGGCCGCGGCTGCGGCGGACCTTGTCGTGGCTGTCGGCGATGTCCTGGACCTCCTGCAGGATGAACTGCGGCACGATCAACTGGGCGTCGACCATGTTGGTGTCGACGACGTCGGCGATGCGGCCGTCAATGAGCGCGCTGCTGTCGAGGATCATCGGGCGGCCCCCCTTCAGTTCGCGCGAAAACTCGACGTAGGGGATGACGAAGCGGAAGTCGTCCTTGGTCTGCAGCAGGAAGCTGATACAGAGGTAAGGGAGGATCATCAGCGTCAACAGCGTCGCCCCGCCCTGGAATGCCGCCCCTTCATGGCCGAACAGCTCCGGCATCGCAAACAGCGGCCGGAGGGCGAGGTTGAACAGGTAGCTGAGCAGGACGCCGATCAGCAGGCCGATATAGATGGCTGACGCCATCTCGATTCTCTTGCGCGGGATCAGCACGTCGATCAGCAGCACCGAAAGCGACAGTGCCAGCATGATCAGGAAAGCGATCACCGGGTGCTCGGTCACGATGCGAGGAGCGCCCGAGTCGCGACTGAGGGTGTAGGTGGCCGCCGCCCCGGTACAAATCAGGACGTACAGAACCCGGATGATGAACAGCAACATGGGAGGACGCTTCCTGAACGACGTCTGAATTCCGGTCAACCTCTTCGGCGAGAATCGCGGAGGGTGGAACGATGCCGTCGCTCGGGCAGAATCGGCCCGAGAGCACCCCACCGAGCCATCGGGCGGCGCAATCTCCTGCCTCCCGTGCTGCTGTGGCCCGATCCTCGTCGTGATTGAACTCCGGTCATTCTACGCGTTGAGTCGGCTGATTGCCATCCCGTCAGCGGGGCAACACCGGCCAGCGGCAGGGCGCCCCGCTCCTGGAGACACGTCGCGAAACGAGATCAGGCCGGCGTGGAAGCCCGCCGGCCTGATGCGAACGGATGTGAGCCGCGGCGTCAGCGGGCAATGCAGGCCAGCGCGGCCTGCGCGGCGCTGCGCACGTCTTCGGAGTCATGATGCGCGGCCTGCTCCAACTGCGGGACGGCCGACCGGGCATCGACACCAAAGCCGCCCAGTGTCAGCGCCGCGACCGAGCACACGCTCTCGTCCCCATCACGCAGGGCCCCGGTGAGTGCGGCAATCGCCGCGTCGCGATAGGACGGGGCCACTCCGGCGAGTGCGACCGCGGCCAGCCAGCGCGCCTCCTGGTCGGGAGAATTCAAGGCAGAAATCAGCAGTTGAACGGCGTCCGCGGAGTGTGGCGTAATGCGGCTGAGCGCTTCCGCCGCGTAGAGCCGCGTCTGCGCGTCCGCCAGTTCGCAAACGGCACGCAAGGCCTCCGTCGAACCGGCCGCCGCCGGCCCCATGGCTCCCAGCATGTAAGCCGAAACCTGGACGACGTCTTTCTCCTGGCAGGTGAGGAGTGAGGTCAGGGCCGGGACCGCTTCGAAGCCCTCCTGCGAGATGGCCCATAAGGTCCACGCGGCGTGCGCTCGAACCAGCCGGTCGTCGTCCTGAATCAGCGACTGCACAACCGGGACCGCCGCCGCCGCGTCCGGTCCCAATGCCGCCAGACGGACCAGTCCGTCCTTTCGATCTCCGACGCTGGTGGAGTGGAGAAGTTCGAGGGCGTTGTGCAACGAGGGCGCGGCAGTGTCGGTTGAGGCGGTCCACGACGTCGGGGTCCAGTCGCCTGGGGATGAACCCTCGTCCGAAGTGGCCACGGCCTGCGTCGCGCGCCACCAGACGGGTTCGCTGCTCGACAAGTCGTCCATGTCCAGAGGTTGCCCCGAGGCTGCGTTCGACGACGCCGTCGCCCAATCCGCGCCGCGCGCCGGTTCAACAACGGGGAGCGCCGCAGCGGACGCGGGGCCTTCCGCGGAGTTCGCAGCGGCGAAACCATTCTCGGCTGGAGCATCGCGATCGGAACTGCGGCCGGGATGAATCACGGGTTCCGGGCCACCGACCGCGTCGCGTGTCTCAGCCACCTGGCGTTCGGCTGAACCGTCCGCGGGCCGATTCTGGCGCGCGGCGATTGTCGCAATGCTGCTCTCGACGCGCGGGTTCCCGGGGGCTGCCTTTTCGGCCTGACGGTACAGCCGCAACGCCCCTTCGTAGTTGCCCTGTTGCTCATAACGCTGCGCCAGTTGCAGCAGTCGATCCGCCGTCGAGGACGAAGGGACCTGGGCCGGGCGGCTGATGCGGGCGGTCGGCTTGAACGCGCTCGTCGCGCAGCCGACGGACACCAGGGCGAACGGCACCACGAGAATCAGGGCAAAGACAGATCGTGTCGGCATTGGTCCCCCTCATCGGCGGCGTGCCACCCATCGAAGGTCACACGCGCGTGTTGTCGTCGGTCGTCGTCCAGACGATCCACAACTCCCGGTACTCGCGGCGGTCCTACCCCCCCCCGGTCACACAATTCGGGGACCACCGCGAACACGGTGGGCGGATTGCAGTCATCGGTGCGACGTTCCCTCCCGTTCCACATCACGCACGGGCTCCGTGGGCGTGAGGGCCAATCGCGGGGAAGGTGGAGTGATACCGTCGGCATTCGTTATATCGGTTGCTCCAGCGCCAACATTGAGGCGAACGACGCGGTTCGTGCGGCACAGGCCGATTGCGGGAAGTACGCCAATTCGCGCTGATCTCTCTGGGATTTCGAGAGATACGGAATAATGTCGGCCGGCCGCTCGTGTTTCGAGTTCTGGTTCTCCGCGCGAAGTAGATGCGCGCTGACTCGCCCAGTCACGTCGGGAACACCCGCTGGGCCGACCGATTGTCGCGACCGCAGATTGGGTCAGGAATGCCGGACACGGTCAACCGCTCGATCCGATCAGCACCGACTCCGACCAGTCGACGCGGATTGATGGACATGGGAAACTGCGGGACCTGAATCGGCGCGGTTCGAGCTGTCGAGCCTTGTGGAGGGTCGACGAAGGGCTGGTCGGTCCGCGCGGAGGCGAACCTGAGGTCCGGTTGGTGTCTCCAATCGTTATGGCGCGGCGATTTGCGCCATTTTGCGGCGGCTCCGCCTTGCATTGCCGACACGGGGTTCACTATATTTCCCGCGCACCAGCGAGTCGTTGGCGATCCGGCCGCAGAGCGGCAGCGGGGCGAGTCGCTTGAATTCTGGAACCTCAAACGCCTGTGGCACTTGAGTGTAACAAGGGGGTTGCTATACTTCGCGGCTTACTTTTTTCCTTCGATCACCTGCTAGCGTAGCTCAACGGCAGAGCTCCGGTTTTGTAAACAGGAGGTTGTGGGTTCGAATCACACCTCTAGCTCTCCGGCGATTGGAGTGAGAGACCAGCGCGG
>CAZWGW010000299.1:0-8052 GCA_964633565.1 uncultured Planctomycetaceae bacterium | reverse complement strand
TTGCGCCCCAGGTGATGACTTTTCCCGCCAAATCGCACACTGCGCAACTTCAAAGCTCACGCTTCGGGTTACGAAGTCAACCGCCTCACGCCAAATCAAAAAGTCATTGGGCTGGCGCGGCGGTCAACTGCAGGCTCTCATCCGCGGCATCGGCGGTCACCTCAACCGGCACCCGCCAGCTCTGCTTCGCCAGCCGGCACACACCCCCGGCGCCACTGCGGCAATAGGTGTAGCTGAGAGCCAGCTCAAACGTCCCCCGGCCGTTCGGTGTCGCCAGCGGCACGTCAAACGTGGCGTCCCCTTCACCTTTGGTCGCCTCGCGCCGCACGTCCAGTTGATCGGCCGCAATCAGCGTCTGCTCGCCGGCGGCCTTGAGCGAATAAGTCACCGGGCCGAGCTGGTTCAGCTTGAACCCTGCGGGGAGGTCGAAGGCGACCGAAAACCGCAGCGTCGAACCGGATTTGACACGCTGCAGCGCCACCTCGACGGCGTCCGCTCCCGTGTGTTCGGGCGTCGGCAATTCCGCTGGAAGGGCCGGGGGCTTCAGGCCGGCGATCGTGAACTCCGTCGTGCGCCGCGTCTGGAGGTCGGCCGCCAGAATGCGGTGGTTGTTGGTGTCGGCGATGAGCAGCCGGCCGCCGGCGACCGTGACGCCCGCCGGTTCCGACAGTTCCACCGGGTTGAGTTTCGTCCCGCGTCGCCCGGTCCCCAGCCAGGTCACGCACTCCCGCGTTTCGGGGTCGATCCGCCGGATCTTGTGGTTGTACGTGTCGGCGACATAAAGAAAACCGTCGTGGTAGACGATTCCGAGCGGATGCTGCAGCCGGGCGTCGTCCCCTCGGCCGTCGACGTCGCCGAACTCGAACAGCGCCCTCCCCCGCGCCAGATCGTGCGGACCGGCGATGGTGGCGATTTCGCCGTCGTCCCCGAGCGTCGCACGGCGCACGGCCGAGCCTTCGCTGTCGACGAAGTACAGCACCTTGCCGTCGGTTGTGATGCCGGAAGGCTGGGCCAGCGCGCAGTAATTGTGCGGCCCGTCCACGATGTCTTCACCCAGGGTGCCGGCCAGGAAGTTGATCGTTTCGCCGCCCAGCCGATGCTGCCAGAGCTGGTGCGGACCGGCCATCGCCACGTACAGCGTGCCGTCCAGGTGCTGCAGGTCCCACGGGCTGTTAAGGGGCGTGGAGGCGAGCGGTCCCCCCGGCAGCCGTGCGCGGGACTGCTCTCCCGTGCCGGCGAGCGTCGAAACGGTTCTCGCGGCAAGGTCGATCGCGCGCAGGGCGTGATTCTCGGTGTCGGCGACGTAGAGCGTTTCCCCCACCAGCGACATTCCCTGCGGGTGGTCGAACGCGGCCTGGTCGTACGCTCCATCCTTGCGGCCAATCGCACCGCTCCCCACCACGTCCAGCAACCGGCCGTCGAGCGTGCTGATCACGATGCGATTGTGGTTGCTGTCGGACACAAACAGCCGATTGCCGGGCTCATCCGCGACGATCTTGCCGGGAAACTTGAGCGGCCCCGGCTCGACCTTGTCCCGTTCGAGGTCGAACCGCACCGGCGTCTCGTCGAGCGTCCCCTTGGCGCGGTGGTATTCGACGATCTTGCCGATCACCTGATCGAACAGTTCGCGGTTCCCCTCCCCGGGCTGGCGGCCGACGAACCGCCCCTCGGGGTCGATCAGCGCCAGCGTCGGCCAACTGGAGAAGCGATACTTCTCGGCGATGACCATGTTGGCGTCGTTGACGACCGGGTGTTCGATCTCGTAGCGGAGGATCGCCCGGCGGATGTTCTCCGGGTCTTTCTCGTTGTCGAACTTGCCCACGTGCACGCCGATCACGACGAGCTGGTTGGCATATTTCTTCTCCAGGAACTTCAGGTCCGGGAGGACATGGATGCAGTTGATGCAGCAGTAGGTCCAGAAATCGAGCACCACGACCTTGCCGCGCAGTTCGCGCAAGGAGATCTCGGAGGCCGTGTTGAGCCACTCCGTTCCACCGTCGAGGCTGGGAGCCGGGAGTCGATCCGGGTAGGGATTCTCAGGCGCCGCGTCGCTCGTTGTCGGTCCCGAGTCTCCCGTCGGCGGCGCGGGACGTGGTCCACCCGGCTCCTGCCCGCGCGCCAGGCTCGCGGTGCTCGCCAGCACGGCAAGCAGGAGCGTTGCGCATGACCCCGGCTGGTTTGACCACCGCCGGCTGACGCCACGAGAAACAACGGCCTGATTCCCCATTCGTTGGACCTCCTCGGATGATGCCCAGACGACGACCTCCGTGTCCACCGCGCGTGCGCTTCGCGCCGGGAGGCGGGAATTGCGCCGATTCCGGCCGGCAGCGCGGCAGCCTGACCAGTGTCTCATCGTAACAGACGCGCCGCTTGAGAAAAACTGGGATTGATGCGTCCGAATGTCAGGTCGTTGCCGGCGGCGTGTTGCGCGCGTTTTGACCAGATTTCGCGAGCGGAACTTCCGTCGGGTGCCGCCCCTCGCGCTGGTCAGAATTCTCAGAAATCAATTTGACATGCGGCCGGCCTGCGGGAAGACTCTCGGGCCGCGCCGACGCCGCCATACGTCTGCGGCCGACTGAGGAGAGCGAACAGGACGTTTCGGCTTTCGTGGACTTTTCTGGACGGACCCGCACCCAAACCCCTACAATCCCCCCAGACACCGGCTGCGCACGCATCCAGCCGGACGATGTCCGAGCCATCGTGGGTCGATCCGCGCATCGGACGCATCCGCACCTCGCGGCAGTCACCGGGGCCGATTGGGACCGTCGCCAGGCAGTGAGGAAACCATGCACATGACGTCGAGTTGGAAGACCCTGTTGGTGTGGACGGCGGCTGCGGGCCTTGCCGCCACGACCGCTTCTGGTCAGGAAAACGTCGCCCGCGACGCCGACCAATGGGCGGAGAAGATGTTCGCCGAAACGAGCCACGATTTCGGCTCGGTCCCGGCCGGCGCGGACGTGCGGCACAGGTTCGCCGTCAGGAACGTCTACCAGGAGACGATTCAGATTACGAACGTCTCGACGACCTGCGGCTGCACGGCCGCCCAGCCGTCGCAGCGCGAACTGAAGATGAACGAAACGGCGTATATCGAGGTGGTGATGAACACCGTCAAATTCCGCCGCGAGAAGACCTCGAACGTCGACGTGACCTTGACCTTCGACGGACGCACGTACAAGACCGTGCGGATCCCGATCAAGGCCTATATCCGGCCCGACGTCGTGCTTGAGCCGGGCCGTGCCGATCTCGGTTCGCTCGAAGTCGGTGCCGGCGCCGAGAAGCGGATCCACATCGCCTACGCGGGCAGCGACGACTGGAAGATCAACGAAGTCAAAAGCCAGAACCCCTTCATCACAGCCGAATTGACCGAGACGGCGCGCGGCAACGGACGGGTCGACTACGACCTGCTGGTGAAGCTCTCCAAAGACGCGCCCCTGGGCACCGTCCGCGATCAACTGGTGCTGATGCTCAATGACGAACGCAGTCCCCAGGTGCCGGTCGCGGTCGAAGGCGAAATCGTCCCGGACATCATCGTCACCCCCACGACGCTGACCCTGGGCAATCTCACCCCCGGCGTTGAGAAGACAATGACCGTCATCGTCCGTGGGCATCGGCCGTTCGCGATTGAAAAGATCGAATGCGAGTCGCCGCTCGACTGCTTCAAGGTGCGGCTCAACAAGGACGCCCGCAACGTGCACGTGTTGCCCATCACGGTCACGCCGCCGGACAAGCCGGGTGAGATCACCGAAAAGTTCTTCCTGACGATTGCCGGCCGCGAAGTCCCGGTCGAGTTCACGGCACACGGAACAATCGCCGCACAGGAGACCGCGTCGTCGCAGTGATTGTGACGACGATCCCGAGTACCTCAACATGGGCCGCATTCACTCAAGCTCCGACGGTGGAGTCTCCGCCGTCGGAGCTTTACTATTGTCGTTGGAGTACAGCCTTCAGGCTGTGGTTCGTTGCGACGGCCTGAAGGCTGTACTCCAACCGCGTCACCAGCGCGTCCTTGCACATGAGTCATCCAGCCCCCGCCCCCAATCCGCCGCGGCGCATGACCGTCCCTGACTTTCGCCAGGCGAAGGGGACCGGTCACAAGCTGGCCGTGCTCACCGCCTACGACTGGCTGTCGGCTGCGATCCTGGACGAGACGGGCGTCGACGCGCTCCTCGTCGGCGACACGCTGGGCATGGTCGTCCAGGGGAAGGAAAGCACGCTCCCCGTGACGCTGGACCAGATGATCTACCACGGCGAAATGGTCGCCCGCGCCACCCGTCGCGCGCTGGTCATCGTCGATCTGCCGTTCATGACGTATCAGGTCGGCCCGCGACAGGCCGTGAAGAACGCCGGACGCGTGATCAAGGAGACCGGCGCTGCCGCCGTCAAACTGGAGAGCGGCGCCACGCAGGCGCGGACGATCGAGGCCCTGGCGTCCGTCGACCTGCAGGTCATGGCCCACGTCGGCATGCGGCCGCAGTCGATCCGCAAGTACGGGCGGATGTCGGCCATCCAGCGCGATGCGAAGCAACTGTTACAGGACGCCCGGGCCGCCGAGTCGGCCGGTGCGTTTGCAATCGTGCTCGAACTGATCCCGCGCAGCATCGCCCGCGAGATCACGGCCGAGTTGTCGATCCCCACGATCGGCATCGGCGCGGGCCCCGATTGTGACGGGCAGGTCCTCGTCACCCCGGACCTGCTCGGTCTGACGGCCGGCTTCAACCCGAAGTACCTCAAGCGCTACGCGAACCTGCGCGAGCAGATCGTTTCCGCTGCGCGCTCGTATGTGGAAGAAGTCCGCTCGGGCTCGTTCCCCGACGACGCGCACAGTCACACGTGAGTCGGCAACGCCTCACGCCGCTGCGCGGACCCGGAACGTCGCCGCCGGCGCTTCGGCCGGATCGCAGCGGAGCACGCTGGTGGTGATGCGTTTGCCGAGTCCCAGCGTCTCGAACTCGATTTCGAGCGGCTGCTTCAGCAGCCGCGCCACGTACGCTTCGGCGATGTTCCGCTCCCCTTCCAGCGCGGCATTCGTCGGGAATGTCACGCGGCCCGCGAGCCGCAGGATGCCGGTCTGCTGCGGCGGGAGGTTGAGCGGCAGCGGCGTCCGCTGGTCGGTTGCGAGGCCGTCGACCGATTCCCAGTTCCCGTCGGCCAGGCGCAGCCAGACCCGGGCTCCGATCACGGCATTGGGCAGGATGCTGTTGTTCGCCAGCACGACCGCCAGCTTGAACCCGATCGTCCGCGTCTCCACCCGCCCCTGACTGAGAAAGAACTCGTGTTCCAGCAGATGCGAGGTGAGGTTCGGCCTTTCCCGCCGCGACCGGACCAGCCAGAAGTAGGCCGTGCAGGCCGTTGAGAAGATTGAGCCGGCCAGGCTCATCCAGGTCATTTCCTGCGCCATCTTGAGGCTTCTCCGCGGGAATCCAGACGGGGATCGGTTCTTATCCCAACGATCGCGGCCTGTCCAGATGAGATCGCCGGCGCGATGAACGACCCGCAACCAAAGCAACCACTCACAACCGGGGAGCGTCGCCGGGACTTCGAATCGGTTTCGGAATGCGTGAATTTCGGCATATCATGCGCAAGTCCGGCGGCTGGTTCCGTATTTATCTGTAGTGCGATGTACCCGACAGGCATTTCGGGGAGGTTCCCATGTCCGACTGCGACTGGAAGCTGCTGGCGAAGTTCTCACAACATGGTTCACACACGGCCTTTGCAACGCTCGTGAAACGCTATCGCCCGCTGGTCGAAGCAGCCTGCCGGCGTATTCTGGGGAGCGGCAGCGACTCGGACGACGTGGTGCAGGCTACGTTTTTTCAGCTTGCACGCTGCGCTGACCAACTCACCCGGGATGCCCCCGCACGACGTTCGCTGGCGCCCTGGTTGACGCGCGTCGCCACAAATATCTGCCACGACATCGCCCGCTCACGGACCGCCCGCCGCCGGCACGAACGGGAATACGTGCGACGCTCTGCCGCATCAGCCGGCTCCACAACGACCGGGCAGTTGGCGCCACTCGTCGACGAACTGATCGAAGAATTGCCGCAGCAACTCCGCGAGCCGATCGTGCTCTGCTACCTGCAGGGGATCGAACACATGCAGGCGGCCGCGCAACTGGGGCTTTCCGTCGGCACATTGCGTCGCCGCATTCAATCGGCCAAGTCGCTGCTCAGGTCCCGGTTGGCCGCCCGCGGGGTCCCGATCAGCATGTTCCTGCTGCACATGCTGATGGACAATCGGGCGAATGGGGGGAACTCATCGCCCTCGCCAGGTCAGGCGGCGCCGATTGCCACGGAACCGCCAGTGCCTCCCAATTGCGTTCCCCCACAACATCCCTTCGCGAGTCCGTTTAGGCGACCGGCGACGAGCGGGGCGGCTTCCTGGGCCGTCAAAGCCGGGCTCGCCGCAGTGGCAATCGGCGTGATTCCCGTCCTCTACGGCGTGCTGAGCGGGGACGCGCCGGCGTTTGCCACGGCCGATGCTGCGAACAGGCGAGTGGCGGTCGAAGTCAATGCGGCTCGCGAAGCCGTGCCGCCTGTGGTTGACGACGTCGCATCGCCTGTGATGGCGAATCGGATGCCAGTTCCAGAGGCCGCGGCACCTCTCGCTCCGGAGATCGCCGATTCGCGTCCGTCGACGGACGCCGAAACGGCACCTGAAGCTGAGGTCGATACGTCGCGGGAGGCAGCAGAACTACTGACAGCCGCCGTCGACCCCACAAGCGCGGCCGCCGTGACACCGGTCGTCCCCTCGACGGGAAGTGCTCCCGTCCCGGAGGAGTTGCCGGTCGTGTACGTCACTTCTGACACCGAGGTTCCCGCCCCGCAGAAAGAAGTGAAGTCGGCTACGAAGAAAACTGGCGGTCAGCACCGAGACGTCAAAGAACTGGTCGGGATCGAATGGCACACGACACTGGAGAGCGCCAGCGCCGCGGCCCGTGGCGCTCCGGTCAAACCGATCTTCTGTTTTCGCGTGCTGGGCGACTTGAGCGGGTTCATGTGAAGCGCCGGACATACCATGAGGACCGTGTCGTTCTCATCCGCCCCCGTCCACGATTCGCTGACGAACAACTTTGTCTGCTATTCACTCAACACGGACGGCGACGCCAGCGCCGGCGCCTCAGTGGCGCACGCGCCCACGGACTCGCCGGGGTTCTGCACGCAGGGGGTCGGCAAGCAGAATGTACAGTGCCTGTTCCTGACGCCTGACGGCAGGATCTTCCACACAGCGTCGGGTTTCCAGGGGCCCGACGATCTGAAGGGACACCTTGACGCCGCGCTCGAACTGTTTGCCGCAATTCAGGATCAGCCTGCGCTTGCCGAACAGACCATTCGCGATTTCCATCAGGAACGATTGGCCGCGCTGCAGACGGACAACAATGCCCGTTTGCCGTTCCCCCGCTCGTTTGACCCCCGCTCGTTTGGCGAGTTCATGACGCAGTTCGCGTCCGGGGGGGCTCGCGACGGGCAACCGTTCCCGTCATCCATGAACGGCATGTTTGATTTCCTGACCCGGGACGCGGAGCACAACGATGCCCGATACATGGTGGAGCACCCGCTGATCCGGCTCGGGGAGTTTGAGCGTAATCCCAGGGAACTGGTCGGCTACGAACGTTCGGCCTTCGTCAGCGTCGGCAACGGGGGTGCCTCGGGCGGGCAGATCGGCCACTGAGCCGGGCCCGTTCAGCGGACCTGCCGCTTCTGTTCCAGCAGCCATTCATAGAACCGCGGATTGTCGTACGTCTCGGTCCACGAGTCGTGCTCCGCTTCGGGATAGACAGTGAGTTCCACTTTGGCACCGAGTTTCCGGAGCGCATCAACCATCTTCGTCGAATACTCCAGCGGCACTCCTTCATCCTTCGCACCGTGAAAGACCCACGTCGGCAGACGGGCGATGCGCTGCGCGCCGTCGGGGTCGCCGCGTCCGCAGATCGGGGCGATGGCCGCGAAGCGTTCCGGAAAATTCATGGCCAGCATCCAGGTGCCGCTCCCGCCCATGCTCAGCCCCGTCAGGTAGATCCGGTTCTGATCGACCTTGTTCCGCTGCGAAACGCTA
>CAZWGW010000298.1:0-8075 GCA_964633565.1 uncultured Planctomycetaceae bacterium | reverse complement strand
CTAGCGTCGGACACTCCGCCAGACCTTCGCAGAGAGCGACTGCCTGATGTGTGCGAGGTCGGCCCACGGGTCGGCCGACAGTCCCATCAGTCGGCCGACCAGATTGTGAACCGTGAAATGGTCGGGTCCGGTTTCCTCTGAGAGTTCCGTCCAACTCAGCGGCACGGAGACGGTCGCGCGTGGATGGTTGCGCGTCGAATAGGCCGCCACGGCGGTCGCGCCGCGGCTGTTGCGATTGCAGTCGATGTAGATCCGCCCCTGCCGGGCCTGCTTCACCGGGCTGGCGGTGTAGCGTTTCGGATCTTCGGCGACGAGCCGCTGGGCGACGGCCTGCGTGAACTGCTTCGCCACTGCCCATTCCTGCCGCCGGTCGACCGGTACGACGACGTGCAGCCCCTTGCCGCCCGTGGTCTTGACGAAACTTGCGAGGCCCGCCTGCTGAAGCAGTTCCCTCAGGCGCCACGCGGTTTCAATCACCTGCCGCCAGGGAACATCCTCGGACGGATCGAGGTCGAAGATCAGCCGGTCCGGCCGCTCGACCTGATCGGTGCGCGCTCCCCAGGGGTGCAGTTCCAGCACACCGATCTGAACCAGCGACACGAGGCCGGCCAGATCGGGGACAGTCAGGTACTCCTGCCCGGCGATCCGCACGCGGTGCAGCGCCTCAGGTGTGCCGACGCCGGGGTGCTTCTGAAAGAACGACTTGCTCCCCTGACCGTCCGGACAGCGGAGGAGACTCACGGGGCGGTCGACGACGTGCGGCAGGATCCACTCGGCGATCGCCACGTAGTAGCGCGCGAGGTCGAGTTTCGTCACTCGAGGCTCCGCATACATGACCCGCTCCGGGTTCGTCATGCGGACGTGCGCCAGTTGACTCAGCAGGTCGGGTGAGAGCGGCTCACCCTGAGCCGCGGGGACCGCGTGAGCGGTCCCGGGAGTGGGATGTTCCTGCGGACGCGGTTCAGACAGGTCGCGGACGACCGCCGACGGCGTGACGTCCTCCCGCAGTCCCTGGAACACCGGGTGCCACAGCAGGTTGTCGGCGCTCCAGCCGGCGTATTGCACTTGCGCCACGAATTGAGGACGGACCCAGTGCGTCCCCCGCTCGATCCTGTCGCGCCCGAGGCCGGAAAACGGATTCCGTTGCAGTTCGATCTGGCCGAGCGACCGGCGGAGTTCCTTCAACGTCACTTCATCAAAGCCGGTCCCCACTTTTCCGGCATAGATCAGCCGCCCGCTGGTGTCGAAACAGCCGACGAGCAGCGCGCCAAGCCCGGTTCGTGAACCGGCGGGCTCCGTAAAGCCGCCGATGACGAATTCATCCCGCTGAACGCATTTGGATTTCACCCAGTCCGTCGTGCGGCCGGCGCGGCTGGGCCGGTCCCGCCGCTTGGAGACCACCCCTTCCAGACCGAGCCGTCGGCATTCGTCGAAGAACCGGCCGCCGTGGCCGTCGATGTGGTCCACGTATTGGACCGGCCCCTGCCGTGCTCCGTTCAGCAATGCCGCTAATGCCGCCTTGCGGCGTTCCAGCGGCGCGCCGCGCAGATCGTATCCGTCGAGATAGAGCAGGTCGAAGGCGAAGTAGACCAGACGCCCGGAGTGTTGATCCTTGAGCGCCGCCTGCAGGACCGGAAAGCTGCTGGCTCCACTGGGCAACAGGCCGACGACTTCGCCATCCAGGACGGCCGACTGAACGGGGAGTTCCTGTGCGGCCCGGGCGAGGTGCGGAAAGCGATTCGTCCAGTCATTCTGCCGCCGGGTCAGCAGACGGACGCTGTCACCGTCGATGAAGCACAGGAGCCGGTAGCCGTCAAACTTGATTTCGTGCAGCCACCGGTCGCCGTCCGGCGGACGAGCGCCCGGCGTTGCCAGCTGCGGCTCCAGGTGATCGGGCAGAGGCGCTTCCCTTCCTCCCGGGAACTGTGCCGCATCAATCGCCGGCCGCTTCCGACCGGCCGCCGCTGTGGACCGGCGGCGGGACTTCGCGCGATTCGGCTGGCTTTGTTGCGTGATGCCCGCCAGCTCCTCAATTGTGCGGCCGCTCACAACGCTGTGCGGCAGTTCCTTGAGGATGTCGCCGTCTGCGAGCGGCCGCGCGCTGTCGCCGCGCTCCTTGAAGAAGAGCCAGTTCCGGTCCGGTTCACCGGGTCGGGGCTTCATCCTGACGAGCGCCCATCGTCCCTGCAGCTTCTGGCCGGAGAAGCGGACCTTGAGTTCACCCTTTTCGAGTGCGGTCGCCAGGTCTCCCTCCGGCTGCCACTCCCCCCGGTCCCAGATAATGATTGTCCCCGCACCGTATTCGTCCGGAGGGATCACTCCTTCGAAATCGAGGTACTCCAGCGGGTGGTCCTCCGTCTCCACGGCCAGCCGTTTCTCGGAAGGGTCGAGCGAGGGCCCCTTCGGAACGGCCCAACTTTTCAGCACGCCGTCGATTTCGAGGCGCAGGTCGTAGTGGAGTCGCCGCGCGGCATGTTTGTGAATGACGAATCGTCCGGTGGTGCGCCGGGAGGTGCGTCCTTTCGGTTCGGGCGTGCGCGTGAAATTCCGCTTTCGACGGTAATCAGCAAGGCTCATCCGGGTTGTGGGTCGAAAGGTGCAGAACGCACGGGCAGCCGGCCCGTTTGACGGCGGCGGCGGGCGAGGGCCGCGAGTCTGCTGTGCTCAAGCAGGCGCCCGGACGACTCAGGTCCCGCCAAGACAGCCGCCACGCGACCAATCGTAATTGATGCGAGACCCGGGCCGTTGCGGCGACCGATCAGAATTGCCCGGCATGGATTCGAACCATGACTAAATGATCCAGAGTCATTCGTGCTACCGTTACACCACCGGGCAGGAAGTGCTTGACGCAGAGGTCAGGCCGCTGGCGAAGTCTATCAAATCTGACTGCGCCGACAAGACCGGCAAACCGGGGACGCCGCGATGCATCGACCGCCTTATCGCTGCCGCGACCGCTTCTTCCTGCCGCCGCGCCGATCGTCGTCGCGATCACCGGCCGATCCAGGTCCGGAGCGGCCGTTCGTCTGATTGCGGGCCTCATCGGCGGCGGCGAGCAGCCGCGCAAAAAACCCGGGCGGGCGAGGCTCGTCCGGAGCCGCCGATGCATCAGATTTCGATTCAGCCGCCGGTTCCGCGGTTTTTTTTTCCTCCGGCTTCAGCCGCTCGACCAGCTTGCGCTCACTGATGCCCCACAGCGTGGAGGTGATGAAGTACACGCACAGGCCGGCGGGGACCTTGTAGATCATGAACCCGATGAAAATCATCATGTAATTCATGATCTTGTACTGCATCTCCTGCTCTTCGCTGACGGCGGGGGGCATGAACATCTTCTGCTGCACGATCCACAGCGCGATCGTGATCAGCGGCAGCAGGTTGAACTGCGACGAACCGATGAACGGGATCGTGAACGGCAGCCCGAACAGGGCGTCGGGCGACGTCAGGTCGTTGATCCACAGGAACCGTTCCATTCGCAGGTCGACGGCATTCGCCAGCGCGTTGTACAGGCCGATGAAGATCGGCAACTGCAGGATCAGCGGCAGGCAGCCGGCGAGAGGATGATAGTTGTGCTTGCGGAACAGGTCGCGCTGCGCCTGCCAGAATTTCTCCGGCTCCTTGGCGTACCTGGTCTTGAGTTCCTGCAGTTTGGGCTGCAGGTCTTTCATTTTCTTCGCGCCGGCGGCCTGCTTGCGGGTAATGGGGAACATGCACGCCCGGACGATCAGCGTCAGCAGCACGATGGCCAGAGCGTAGGGCAGATACAGCAGGTAATGAAACTTGTTGAGCAGCCAGACCATCCCCACACTGATCCGCCCGAACATGCCGAAGCTGATGATGCCGTCCGCCTGGAGCGGCCTGAGCAGCGAGGACCGTTTGGGGCCGAGGAAGACCTGAAACGAGTGCTGCAGCGCTCCGTTCGGAGGGATGGTCAACTCCCGGGATTTCAGCTCCACGCTCACATCGCTGCGCTCGGGCTTCGCCTGATGCCGTGACACCAGGACCGGCTCCGACACTTCGAAATCACCGCGTTCTCCGTCGCCGTCGTGGTCCTGCGCCTGGTCCTGCGGAAGGACCAGGGCCGCAAAGTACTGCACGTCGACGCCGATGTATTGCAACGGATCACGCCACCCGAGCGGCCCGCCGGCTGCGGCCGCATCCAATTCCTCAACGACCTCCTTGGCCGGCATCACGACGGGGCTGCCCGGCTTGGCGACCGTACCGACCTTGATCTCTTCAAACGTCCGGGCGTTGTCCGCGTTTTCGAGAGGGAGTCCCACCGGACCCCGCAGGTTGTATTGCACGGGGAGCGGGCGGGCGGAATGGCTGACGAACTTCAATTCGAAATCCAGCAGATAACCGGTGTGATCGTCGTCACGCTGGTCCGCTTTCCCCTTGTGCAACGTATAGGTCTTGAGGACTTCCCCGGACCCGTCGGGCCACGGATAGCGGAACGTGACCGACGATTCGTTCTGGTTGACGACCTCCCAGTCGACGACCGCGAGGCTCTTGTCGTCGGGCGGCTGCTGGCGATCGAGCTGCACGGCAGCCGCGAGAGTCTGTTGTTCCACGTCGGGGTTGTTGCCGACCACTTTGAGTTGGCGCGAGCGGTCGCTCTGCGTCACGTAGCGGCGATCGTTGAGGACTGCCGATTTGATGGCCGCGCCGCGCGACGTGACGGTGACTTCGACAAAGTAGCCGGAGTCCGGCTGTTTTGAACCAAGAACGATTTCCTGTCTGGCGAATTGGGGCCACGGCTGCGGGGGCGGAGCAGGCCGGGCCTGGTCTGGTTTGTCCGGCTGGTCCGGCTTTTCGGCCTGGTCCGCGGCAGGTTCTGCCTCCGGTTGACCGGCCGCCTGCGCATTCGGCCCCGGTTGCCGCTTGGGAAAGGCATTCGGGAAAAGCAGCGGGCCGACCTGCAGCCAGCCGAACAGGATCAGCGTGGACAGCAGGATGAACAGAATGAAGCGCCGTTGTTCCATGCAGAGACCGTTTCAACGTCCTTCGCGCAGCCGATCGCCGAGGAAATTGTCCAGTTCGGGAATGGGATAGATCTTGTCGATTGTTTTTTCAAAGTCGTACGGGACTCGGCGATACTGCACGGTGTTGTCCGCGAGCACCACATAGCAGGCCCGCGGGTCTCCGTCGCGAGGCTGTCCGACCGAACCGACGTTGACGAGGACCTTCTCCTCGTTCAGTTCGTAGCGGTGGTCGATTTCTTCGGGGGAAAGGAAGTTGAGGCCCTCGGTGAAGACGCCGGGAATGTGCGTGTGACCCTGGAAACAGTACCTGTCGACCAGGGCGAAGATCCGCTCCATCTTGCGCTGGTTGTAGATGTCTTCCGGAAACACATACTCATTCAACGGGTTGCGCGCCGAGCCGTGCACAAACAGGAATTGATCTTCCCGTCGCACACGGGGGAGTTCGCCCAGGAACCCCCACCGCCGCTCGTTCCCCTTCGGGTCCCCCGTCTCGAGGACGTGGCGCGTCCAGAAAATCGCCCGCTCGGCGCCGGCATTGAATCCTTCCGGGTCAAACAGGGCGGCCTGGTCGTGATTGCCCAGGATCGTGACCGCACAGCGGTCCATCACGTGGTCAATGCACTCGCGCGGGTTGGGTCCGTAGCCGATGATGTCTCCGAGGCAGTAGACCTCCTTGATCTTCTGTTCAGCAACGTCGGCCAGGACTGCTTCGAGGGCCTCCAGATTGCCATGTATGTCGCTGATAATGGCGCGCACCACGCGTCCCCTCAATCGACGACTCGGGTTCTCGCGGATGCGTGCGAATCGCCGTCACGGATGAAGTTTAGAGCAGTCTCGACAAGTCGGTCAAGTTGCTGCGCCACAAGGAATTCAGGGGCGACTCGGGTCCCGTCTTGTCCCGGATTGCCGCGGCCAATACGCTATGGGTGTTGGCCTCGAGGAACCGCGCCCGGAGCAGGCCATGGACCGTTGGCCGACAGTTGGCACGGACCAGACCGCGACTGCCCGTCGCCAGGCCCCGAGGCCGGAATGGACGAAACGTCATGCGCAACTTTCTGCCATGGTTCATGATCGGCGTTTTGGTGCTGTGCGGTCCGGCCCAGTTGTCCCCCGCCGCGGGGCGCGACCCCAAAATCGACGCGGCTGTAACGAAAGCACTGGATTATCTGACGCGCGAGCAGATGCGGCAGGGGTACTGGGAAGCCAACGGGGGGCAATATCGCGTCGCGATGACCGCGCTGGCTGGCGTGGCAATGCTCTGCGAAGGGTCGACGACGACACGGGGCCGCTATGCGGAAAACATCCAGACGGCGGTCGATTACCTGCTCGACGTGGCGCAGCCGAACGGCCTGATCGGTTATCAGGAAGATTACCATTATACCTATGGCCACGGCTTTTCGATGCTGTTTCTGTCGCAGGTGTTTGGTGAAGAGGAGGATGCGGTCCGGCGATCGCGGTTGCGCGAAGTCCTGCAGAAAGCGGTCGAGTTCAGCGCTCAGGCGCAGACAACCCGCGGCGGATGGGGCTACGTCTCCGCCAGGGACGGCAACGATTTTGACGAAGGCTCCACGTGCGTCACGCAGGTGCAGGGTTTGCGCGCCTGCCGGAACGCGGGGCTGGTGGTTCCGGCGGAGGTGATCGAACGGGCCAAGAAGTACATCCACGATTGTCTCGCGGAAGACGGCGGAGTGCAGTACAGCATTCGCGGGGGGGGATCGCGGCCGCCGATCACGGCGGCGGCCGTCGCGTCCATGTACAGCGCCGGCGACTACGACGCGACGGACGACGTGAAGCGGATGCTGGAGTTCTGTCGCAAGAACATCTGGCCGGGAGGCGGGATCGGGCAGTCGCAGAGTTTCGGGCACTGGCACTACATGCACCTGTACTACGCGCAAGTCATGTACCGGCACCCGGAGGAATGGTCGAAGTATTTCGGCGAAATCAGCCAGCAGATCCTGCGGTCGCAGTCGGCGAGCGGGGCCTGGAGCGAGGGGAGCGTCGGACCGGTGTACGTGACGGCAATCTGCGCCATCATCCTGCAACTGGACAAGGACTACCTGCCGATCTTCCAGCGCTGACTCCCGTGACGGATCGACACCAGTCCGCAGACGACAGCGGGAGAGGTCGATCATTCATGATGAAAATCGTGAAGATTCCCTTTGAGACAGATGGACCGATGACATTCGACGTGCGGGAGAGTCGGCGTGCTCGAAGCGGCTCAACAGGGCAGAATGGTGAATGCCGATAGTTTCTGTGGGTCGCGAAGACCTGCGCGACGCGTCGCGCGATTCAGCATGATGGACCGCCGAGACTCAGGACCCCGAACACCATGACCGAGCGCGTCGAATCGATCCAATCTCTGGACGATCTGCGAGAGTTCATTCACACCGCACTGTGTGACAAGGAAAACCTCGTGGCCGATCAATTCCAGATGCGGGAGATGACGCTCGTCGTCCGCGGCCGGCAGTGTGGCATGCAATTCTCCCTGAAGGGCCCGCGCAGCGTGCGACTGGGGGCGATCTGGGCCACCGACCAGAACATGCTGTACCTGTATGACGCCCGCGGCGAACGCTACCTGAAGGTCCGCCTGCACCAGCGGGTCTACGCGGAGCTGCCGACGGCGTGAACCGGGCCGCGCAGGACTAATCCGCGGTCAGTTCCGTCAACCGGACCGCGGCATCGCGGCTGCCGTACTTGACGGCCATGCGATAGCAGATCGCGGCGGCGCCGGACTTGCCTTTCGACTCGGCAGATCGCCCTCGCTCGAGATAGAAGGCCGCGAGTTGCGCAGCGGCCCCGTTGACGGGCGGGCCGTGTGCCGTATCCACGGCTTGACCGACGTCACGGGTTGCGCCCGCCGGCGCGGCAGCGACCGGAGCGGCGACTGGCTGCCTCCGTTCCTGAAACAACCAGGCGTCTTCCGTGGACGGTCCGCTGGGCGTCGCCGTTGCGTGGGGCGGTCGTTGGTTCAGCAGGGACTGATCCATCGCCTCGAAATCGTGGATGCTCACGCCGATTTCCAGGCCACTCGAGGTGGAAAACTGGCTGAAGGCGGACTGCCGGAACGGCCCGAAGCCGTACGACGAGCGCCGGCTGCCG
>CAZWGW010000297.1:0-8085 GCA_964633565.1 uncultured Planctomycetaceae bacterium | reverse complement strand
CGGCGGCGGACGCATTTAGCACTTGCGGCTGACCACCTGATTCTTCAGTGTTGTGTCTGAAATCGACAAATTGGCCTTGACATTCGGACGGGGGGGGGGGGGGGGCAATATATTCCGCGCCGCCGCAGAGCCGGCGCAGTGGGTCAGGGACGACGCAAATCAGCCCCTTCGTGCGAGGAGTCAGCGATGGACGGTTTACGTTCAGGATTGAAAATCGCGAGTCGACTTGTTCCACTCTTAGTAGTCGTCGGTGTTTGCTCAGAGGCCAGCTTCGCGGATTCGTGGAAATTCGAGGATTGGGAATACAACTACACTCAAGAGACGGAGTACGTACTCTGGATTTACAAGGTTGAAAACAGTGTCACCACGAAGGTCACCGAACTGGACTACGACTACATCGGCCCGGTGGGCGATCCGTATACCTATTACATGTGGCATGTCGAGCAAACCGTGATTATGCCGGGGAATCAAGAGACGGCATACGGCGTCATCAGGTATCGCGTAAACGGTGGGCCTTGGTATACTGGAGGTCAAGTCCAAGGAGTCCGGCAGTAACCGTGAAGCTTTTGGGAGACGGCGATGACGATGGATCGAAGCCGGACAGCGCGCAATCGAGAGGGGCTGACGATCCTGGAATTGCTGGTTGCGATCGGGATCGTCGGTCTCCTCGCAGCGCTGCTGATTCCGGCAGTCCAGCATGCGCGCGAAACCTCACGGCGCGCTGTCTGCCAGAACAACCTGCACCAGATCGGACTGGCGATGCACAACATCGCCGATGCGAACGGAGCATTCCCAACTTCGCAAGAGCCTGAATCCGGCTTTCGGCGACTGCTACCGTACCTTGACGCGCACGCCCTCAGGGACGCCTTGGCGTCTCAAAAGGTGCCCGCATCCTGGACCGTTCCTGTGTTCATCTGTCCGGACGACCCGGTTGCGGAGGTCAACCAGGTGGCAGCGGGGGAGTCCAGCTACTACTTTAACGACGGTACTTCATTCCGCCTTCATCCCCCCCAGAATGGGTTTCGCCAAGGCACCAGGCGCGATACACGACCGCGCGACGTGACTGATGGCCTCTCGCAGACGGCGGCGATGTGCGAGCGTCTCGTGCGCCACGACGCGGGAGGGGTTCCGTCGCAGGCCGACCTGGAGCAGGAGCAACGGAGGTCGTTCTGGTGGACGCAGACCCGCTATGAGGCACCGGGGGAAGAGGCGCTGGCGGTCCAACAGTGCCGCCACCATCGCACGACCGTGTATCCCCAGTTCTTCGGACTCAGCGCGATCAATTACTTCATGCCCTGGGGGTACGATCACATGCTCCCTCCCAACCATCCGGCCTGTTACAACGGGCCGGAGGATTTCGGAATTGAGACCGATCTGGCCCTGATCCCCGCGTCGAGCCTGCACCCCGGCGGGGTACACACCATGCTGGGCGATGGGAGCGTCCATTTCGTGAGCGAGACAATTGACGAGAAAGTCTGGCAGGCGCTCGGCACGCGAAATGGGCACGAGGCCGTCGCCCTCCCGTTTGGATCTTGACGCGATGTCGAGGGTTGCGAAACGAAGCCGCTTATGGATCGTAATCGGGCTGGGGTGCGTCGCGGTGGCGATCTGGTGGTACTACCCGCGCCCGCCTGCGGAGATTTCTCCCGCCCCCCCTAACCCGTTTGTCGACAATCTGGTCGTCAGCAATCTAACCACCGGAGCTGACGTGACTGCGCCTGTCGAGATTCAGGTCAACTCCGGATTCACTGCCTTGATTTCCTGCGTGCCGAAGGCGGACCGCCCGGTCGCACTCGAATCAAGGGACGTCCAATCGCCGAATTTGTGGCCGATGACGCTCGTCATCTACCCGCGTGGCGACAACCCCGACTCGCACGACACGATCCAGGCTGCATGCAGGATGCTGGAGGAGCCGGGAAGACGAGTCACGGCGGGGCGCCTGTCGAGTGAACCTCCGCTGTTTGCACCCCCGCTCGGCAGCATGGCACACTTCAAGGACTCCGGGTTCCGGAAACTTCCGGCGCCCGTCATGCGCCTGTCGCATGATGCGATGCAATACTGGACCTACTTTGCTGTGAAGGCGGATCGCCCGGGGGACTACGTCTACGAAATCAGCCTGTATCCAGCGTCTGCCTGGGTATCGGACGTTCGATTTGAGGCCGGTCCGCGAGTCATTCTGCAGCGCGGGGTGCTGCGCGTTCTCCCAGAATCGGGCGCAAGTTGAGTGCGGCCGTTCCTCGCGAAGTCAACGTCTCATCTTGTAATCCGCGTTCGCCCGGTCGAAGTCGGCATCGATCAGCCGCGTCTCGTACTGGATGTCGCTGTAGCTGTAGAACTCGATCAGCGTGTCGTCATCGAGCGTTTCAGGGTTGGGCTCGTCGGCCCAGGTGTAGTTCCGCACGCAGACCGGCATCGAGAGTTCCTTGTCGATATACAACATCGACTTGCGATACGTCTGGCTGATTTCGGGCGAATCGTAAGTCGTCACGAACAGGAAGCAGGGGCGATCGTTGAGCGTCTGGTTGTCGTGAATCTCACATCGGCAGCCGCTGTTGCGCTCCAGGTCGCGATGGCGATGTTCGAGCACCTTGCGGGCCAGGCTCAAGAGCCCCGCCCCGGTGATCGGATACCGCGATTCCGCCAAGGCCTGGGAACCATTCGGATCGACCGAGAGCGTCCCCAGCAGCCGGCCCTTCACGCCGCCAAGCTGCACGAGCAGGTTGCCCTCGTTCTGCCCGGCGACATAGATCACCTGCCGCCCCTTGTCCCCCGTGAGCCACTTCATGTAGACGCTGAGGGGCTCGTGGCGGAGCTTCATCTGCATCGTCTGCCCGTCGAGCAGTTCGCCGTTGATCCGCTCCTGTTTGTACATCGTGGCCGTGTAATCGGGGATGTGTTCGAACTTCGCACAACCGCGCTCCAGCAGCGCGACGCTGAACAGCATCGCCCAGCGGCCTGTGAGGACGTTCGGATCGACCGGCGTATTGGAAGTCGAGGCGGTGGAGGCGATCTCACCGGCGGCGATCGAGCCGGGGGTCGACGGCTCGGCCTGGGGCGGGGGGGGTGGGAGATGGATCTCCGGCGGACCGATCACGGCGGCGGGGCCGATCTGCGGCTCCGTCCCCGAGATGACGGGGTCCGAGTTGAGGTAGACATAGGTGATCACGGAGGCCGTGACCAGAAACGCCGCGAAGTTGGGGCCGCGCGAGCCGCGCGTGGCGGACTTCAGGGCACGCGTCATGCGTCGATCCTCACGAGAGTTGGAGAGGGGGAGGGACCACCGGCGGGGAACACACCTGGCGGGGGGCCGCAACCGCTGGAGGAAATCGGCGGGACCGAAACATCCGGCAGCCGCGCACTCAGGTTGAGAATCGGAACCTGGTACACCCGCCGGTGAAAGATTCAAGTTCCCGCAGTGCAACCGTTGCAGTGGTCGCACAACAAAGGCCCGGCATCATGCGGTGATGCGGCAGAGTGGCCGCAGGTTGCCCAGTCTTCCCGATGCGGGCTTCCGACGTTTGGATGTTCGGCGTTGCGGGGCAGCGGGGTTCGCCAAGTATTCGGGCTGCGCGCGAGGGCAAGAGTCGTCCACTTCGGCGCCCGAATTCTACGCAATTCGGCTACCACCGCCGTGAGAGTGTTACTTCTGGCCGTCTGGAGCGGGTTTTTCCCCGGCCAGGACCGGGACCAGTTCCACGGTCACCGGTGTCCCCAGCGGCGGAATCCGTTCGGTATACGGTTCGAACAGCCGTGCGTCATTGGCCGCCGAACTCTCCACGGAGACGTCGATCATGGCGTCCGAAAAATTGGAAACGCAGATCAGGTTGCCGGCCTCCGCCTGATACCATTGCGTGCCGTCCTTCTGCGTGTAGAAGCCGCTCCCTCCGAAGATCCACTCCGCATCGAGTTCCTTCGACTGGCTCTCCTTGAAGAACGACTCGATCGCTGCGCGGTAGTCTGCCTTGCGGCTCATGGCGAGCAGTTCGTCCCGCTGTTTCTCCGTCATGGGGCCGAACCAGATCAGAATCCTGTTTTTCGCGTCGTAACGCAATTCCCCGTCCGGATCGAGGTTGACGCCGGCCGGCAATTCGGACACCGGGTGTTCGTAATATCGCCGAGTCACGTTGCGGACCCACGATTGGGCCTTTTCGCGGTGCTCCTTTCCGTCGGCGTCAGTCCAGACCAGCCAAATGTCGATGCGGGGACCGGTCGGCGGATGGAACTTTTCGTCGAACCGGACCGGGCTCCCCGGCTCCGCCCCCAGCACCTGCAGCCCGGCATGGATAATGAACGCGTCGGAGTCGATCGAGAGAATCGATTCGTGTTCCTTGGTCTGCGCCTTGCACAGGAACATCTCCAGGATCCCTTCGCGCAGGACCACTTTGGCCTTCAGCAGCAGCCGTTTGTCCTTGCGATCGATCAGGACTGTCCCCTGCGGATTGAGCGGCACCGGCTGGTCCGGTCCGCGTGTCGTCTCGGCCGCAGCCGGAGCGGGTCGGTCCCGGGTCGAGGCCGGAGATTCCGGGGGTGCCGGATCATCCGACGCCTGCAGCACGGAACCGCACACCAGGACCATCGCGGGGAGCAGGCGGCTGTCACACAACACGGGGGCGCTCCTTACCGGCGACGGTTGAACCAGTTTTGACGGGGATTCGAAGTCCGACAGGGCGGACGACCTGGTCGAGTTGTCAGTTGCGGTGCACGTTCGATGCCGAACGGAGTTCTGCCGACAAACCGGCCTGTTTCCCCGAGTCGGGCACCGATGAACGGTTTCGCGGCAGCATTTTCCGATCTCCGGCGGACAGTTTCTGTCCCTGGGGCATCAACGGATTCAGCGTATCAGGGCGAATCCAGGTTGCCAACCGCCTGGTGGATTCTCGCATTTCGCCCGTCATTGCCTGCCGCCGCATCGCGCTTGCCGAATGCGGACGCAGTTCGCGCTATGGCGACCATTTCAGGCGCGGATAGCGGGACCAGGATTTCCCATGTCAAACGAGCTCAGGACCTGATGAGAATAAAGGACTTGCGCCGGACACGACGTCGTTCCCACGTTCGTTGCCAGGTTTTGGCATGGACCTTGCTCCAGAGCGAATTGCTTGCCAACCCCGCGGCCAGTTTCGGGCAGGAGGCCCACATGACCGCCACATCAACCGGCCCAGTTCACTGACCCATTGTCGGCACCACTTCCCCAGGGAGGAAGCTGCGCCCATGTTCCGCATCCTGCTGGTCGAAAGCGACCTCACCATCTGCAACACGATCTCGCGGATCCTCTCCGGCCTCGGCTATGGATTGGACGTGGCCTACGACGCCGCGGAGGCGCGGACGCTGGCGAGCCAGCATCGCTACAACCTGGGGCTGTTCGGCGATCGGCTCTCCGACGGCGACGGTGTGCAGTTGTTTGAGGAAATGCGGCAGCTCCAGCGGAAGATGGCCGGTGTGCTGGTGACGGCCGTCGGCAACCTGTACACTGTGAGCAAGGCCATCGGTGCAGGGATGCTTCGCGTGCTGTGCAAGCCGCTGGATTTCGGCGAACTCGTGGCCCTGATCAGCTTCACCGCCGAGGCTGCGAACGACGAGCACGCACGGGTGGCCCCCGAGCGAGGCCGTGCCATGCCTTACACGGAAGAGAAGATCGCCGAACTGACCCCCCGCGACATCCAGCACCGCCTCAGCGTGGGGGACCTGGTGGAGATCATTCGCAGCGTCGATTACCCGTTCGCGGGCAAGGAACGGCTCGAATTCTTCGACCGGGACACGCTGGAACGGGTGGTGCACCTTGTGCGGCGCTGGTGCCGCAACCGCCTGCAGTTGGCTGCGTGGTAAGCGATGGGACTGGCTTCGGTTCAGGACGCGAGCGCCTCCAGCGCGCGCGAAAACGCTCCCAGTGCCCCCTCGCTGAAGAGCACGAACCGCACGACTTGCGGCTTACCGTTCGCCAGCAGAAACTCGCGGACAGCGGACAGCGAGTCCTCGGCCGCGAGGTCCATGGGATATCCGTAGGCGCCGGTGCTGATCGCCGGAAAGGCGATCCGGTCGCATTGGTATTCGACCGCCAGTTCGAGGCATTTGCGGCAGGCGTCCTTGAGCAAATCGCGCTCTCCCTTGACGCCGCCGCGCCAGCGTGGGCCAACGGCGTGGAAGATCTTCTTGACCGGCAGTTTCCCGGCTGACGTCGCCACGGCACTCCCGGTCGGACAACCCTCCGGATACCGCTCGCGGGTCTCCGCCATGATGGTCGGGCCGGCAGCGCGATGAATCGCTCCGTCCACGCCACCTCCCCCGGCCAGATGGGCATTCGCGGCGTTGACGATCGCGTCGACCTGTTGCCGCGTGATGTCCCCCTGGGTGAGTTCGATCACGCAGTCTCCGAACCTGACCTGCATCACGGTGGTCCTCCCTGAAGTTCGCCGCCGCGCAGTCGCGCCGGGCGCAGACGAAGATCATGTTCGGCCATTATACTGCTGTGCCAGGCAGCGCGACGACCGAGCGCACCTGCTTGCATGTTTGACACCGCCGTGGCAGGCATCAAACCGTCGTGATCAAATTGACGCTGCTGATCCCGACGCTCGATCGCTCAGGGGCCGAGAAACAATTGATGCTGCTGGCGACTCACCTGCCGCGGGATGAGTTCGACGTCCGCGTGATCACGCTCGACCGCGGGGGACCATACGAGACGCCGCTCCAGGAGCAGGGCATCCCGGTTACCAACATCGGCAAGCGGCGCAAGCTCGATCTGAGCGCGTTTCTCCGCCTGCGTGAGGTCCTGGCGACTCAAGCGCCCGACATCCTTCACTCCTGGCTCTTTTCGGCCAACGCGTACGGCCGACTCGTCGCGGGCAAGCGCCGACGTCACAGAGTCATCATCTCCGAACGCTGCGTCGACACCTGGAAGAGCAGTTGGCAACTCTGGCTCGACCGGCGGCTGATCGCGCGCACGGACCGGCTGGTTGCCAATTCGGAAAGCGTCGCCGCCTTTTACCGCGAAGTGGGCTTCCCCGCCGAACGGATGGTGGTCATTCCCAACGGCGTCGATCGCCCCGCTCCCCCGACCATCGGCCGCCAACAGTTGCTGTCGAACCTGAAACTGCCGAATGATGCGCGGCTCGCCTGTTACATCGGCCGTCTCGCGCGGCAAAAGCGGGTCGAGGACCTGCTCTGGGGCATGCAGGTCCTGCGGCAGGCGGACCCCCGCGCGCACCTGCTGGTGATCGGTGATGGACCCGAGCGGGACCGACTGGAGCAGTACTCCCGCGACGTCGAATCAGCGGCCCACGTGCGATTTCTCGGGCACCGCGATGATGCGGCGCAACTTCTGCAACTGTGCGACGCGTTCTGGCTGGCCAGCGATTTCGAGGGGATGTCGAACAGTCTGCTGGAGGCGATGGCGTGCGGCCTGCCCGTTATTGTCAGCAACATCCCGCCGAATCGCGAACTGGTCCAGCACGGGGTCCACGGCTATCTGATCGACGTCGGCGACGGAGTCGGCTATGCCCAATACACGCGTAAGCTACTCGAAGAGCCGTCGCTGGCAGCACGGCTCGGCGAGGCCGGACGCTTGCGGATCGAACAGGATTTTCCCGTCGACCGGATGGTGCAGCAGCATATTGACGTGTATCGGGAGGTGATGCAGGGAGGGGGCAGGTGAGTGGTGAATCAAGGCTGACTGCTGTTGGCTGAAAGCTGACTGCCGTTATGTGTGGAATCGCAGGTGCGGCCTGGACGACCGGTGCGGAACCGCTCAGCGAGCAGACGCTGCGGCGGATGACGGACGTCCTGCGCCACCGCGGCCCCGATGATGACGGTTTCCTCACGAAGCCCGCGAGTGGACCCGCCGATGCGATCGGCGGGCTTGGGAGTGACGCGATCGGCGGCGGCGCGCTCGGCTTCCGCCGCCTTTCCATCATCGACCTCGCCGGTGGACATCAGCCTCTTTGCAACGAGGACGGCTCCGTCTGGATCGTCTTCAACGGCGAGATCTACAACTACCGTGAACTCCGCGGCCCGCTGGAGGCGCAGGGTCATCAGTTCCGCACGCTCTCCGACACCGAAACGATCGTCCATCTGTACGAACAGTATGGTCTCGAT
>CAZWGW010000296.1:1183-8090 GCA_964633565.1 uncultured Planctomycetaceae bacterium | reverse complement strand
CGGTGCACTTTATCGTGCCCGAACTGGACGCGGGGGGGCAGATCATCCACCAGACGACGTTCACCGTGCCCCCCGGCGTGCCGCTCGAAGAAGTGATCCGACTGGGGGAGTCGGACAACGAGCCGCGATGTCTGTCCGAGGGTCTGCGACGGGTGGTAGACCGCGAAGTGGAATTGCACTTTCACCGGGTGGTGCGTCGCGCGTGAATTACCGCGCTGGCACCTCCGGCAATTCCTCCACCTCGCGCGACCGATAGCACGAATATGTCCTGTCCGGCGTCTCGATCAGCGTCCAGTCGCTGTTGATCGACGCCCTCCGGCTCGCATCGCTCAAGGACGACCAGACCGGCCTTCCGTTGCGCGTGATCGTCAGGTCCCGATCTGAGAACCGCAGCGCCGCCGCGTGCCAGGCCCATTCGCCGTCGTTCCCCTCGGGGTGCCGCGCCTCAATCAGCAGCAGCACTTCCGGGTCGGTGCCGGCCGAACTGACCATCGCAAACACCGCGCCGTCGAGCACATGGCCGGACGTCGGCTCGTAACGCAGCGCCGGCGTCGGCAGGAGCCGCAGCTCCCACCGCTGCCCCTCCTGGTTGACGCTCTCGGCTGCAAATGAGCGGGCGAGGCGGCGCATCTGCAGGAGGCGCGCGCCAGTCGTCTCACCGACCCCTGGTGCATCTTCCAGGCGCTCGAACGAGATCCCTTTCTCCGGCTTCCACTGATAGCGGCTGTATTCGGGCGTCACCGGGTACAGCCGATCGGTCGACAGCGTGTGGAATTCATGAATGACCGCGCGTCGCGCGGGGTCGAACGCCCGCGTGGAGAACATCGTGCCGATGGCCTCCGGCCGACCGGCGTACATCCAGACGTAGACGTGCCCGTATTGCGCGTGGTCGCCGATGAGGTTGGTCCACGTGAAGACCGGCTTCACCTTGAGCTTCAGCGGTTGCTGCTGCGCTTCGTCACGGTAGATCTGATACGCGCGGGCCTCCGCGGTGTGAGTTCCAGCAGGGCCTCCGCAGAGGGATCGGCGCGGACGCCCGCGCACAGCGCGAACGCAGCGATCAGCGGCGCCAGAAGTCTCAACATGCCTGCTTCCCCAGGAAAGACGACCATCTCAGCCCGCCAAAGACATTGTGTCTCCATACTGGCAGCGCCACAAGCGACCGGCCGCTCGGCGCGGATCGGGAACGCGAATTGCTTGAGGCGCGCCGCTGCCCCGGTTAGCATGGGCCGCGTCCCCTCCTCTCACGCGTGAGGTACGCCATGCGCCTTCGTGCCCTTGCCTGTTTTCTCGTCTGCTCCGCGCTCACCACGGTGCAGGCCGACGAGGTCGGACTGAAACTGCGATTCGGCGTGGGAGATCGGCAGCCGGCCAAGTGGGACGGCAGCATTACGCTCTCGCAGGGGAAGGTCGACTGGATCAGCGGCTGGCGGTTTCAACAGACGGATAAGGTCGTGGGCACGAACGGCTGGACCGCCGCCACGCGGCGGGCAACCAACCAGCGCCGCACGAACCAGCCCAACCGCGCCCAGAACCGGCAGAACAACGCCCCCGTCCAGGACAACGGTGTGGTGATCGGACTGACCGGAGTCGACGACGCAACCACGATCGAGATCACGACGGAGCAGGGTAACGTTTCGTTCGTCCTGCGCGACCTGGGCTACGGCGTGGTCGTGCCCGAACTGAACGGCCGACTCGAGATTGAGCGGGCCGCCGCGCCGCAGCCCCTGACGGACGGCGCCACGGACGACGACTTCCCCGCGGCCGCCATTGCGCCCGACGGGACGGTCTACGTGGCGTGCGTCAGCTTCACGCCCGGCCTCAACCGGGACGACCGGGCGCGCTCCTTTACGACGGAGCCGGAAGACCTGTCGTACCTGACGACGCCGGCCGGCGGCGACCAGGTCGTGTTGCGCATCCAGAAAGACGGCGCATGGAGCGAACCGCTCGCCGTCTCGCCCCCGAAGGGAGACGTCTACAAGTGCGCCGTAGCAGTCGACGGCACGGGGCAGGCGTGGGTCGTCTGGTCGGAAAACCGCGACGGCAACTTCGACATCTGGGCGCGCGCCTGCAAGGGACAGGACCTCTCCGACCCGGTGCGCCTGACGACCGACAAAGGGAACGACCATTCTCCCGCGGCGGCCACCGACAGCGCGGGACAGGTCTGGATCGCCTGGCAGGGGGCGCGGGAGAACGTGTTCCGGATCATGGCCCGCCATCAGACCGGCGACGGCTGGTCGGAGCCGGTTACCGTCAGCACGCAGACCCACAACTGCTGGTATCCCGCGATTGCGGCGGAAAAGGAGGGCCAGGGACGTGTCGCGATCGCCTGGGACACTTATGAGAAGGGGGATTACGACATCTTTGTGCGCGAGTTCGGCAAGGATGGCAAGCCGCAGGTTGCGCGACCGGTGGCGAATTCGTTTCGCTACGAAGCGCGGGCGGCGGCGACCTACGACAATCAGGGGAGCCTGTGGGTGGCGTGGGAGGAGAGCGGCGAAACCTGGGGCAAGAACTGGGGCGCACTGGTCCTCGATCAGGGCATCCCGCTCTATCAGAACCGGCAGATCGGTCTGCGCGTGCTCCGCGATGGCAATTGGATGGAACCAGCCGGAGATTACAAGACGGCGATGCCCGACCTCCGGCGGCGCCGCGCTGCGCGGGCCAATCGCGTGGCCTCCCCGGAGCCGCAGGCCGCCACGCGCCAGCAGGCCGAGGAGGCACAGACGCAGGGGAATGTCCCGTACAACAACATTTCGCGGATCGTGTGCGACAAGGACGGACGAATCTGGCTGCTCGTCCGATCGCGCGCGTCCGACTTCCGCACGCCGCTCGGCACGATCTGGGTGGAGTACGCCGCGTATTGCAATGGCGACGAATGGGTCGGCCCCATCCTGCTGCCGCACAGCGACAACCTGCTGTACAACATACCGGCCGTCGTGGCGACCGGCGACGGCGGGCTGCTGGTGGCGCACTCCACCGACCATCGTCAGGACCGCCAGTTGCAGCGCCTGCAGGGCGCGGGCAACCAGTCGCTGGAAGCGGCCGTCGACCCGTACATCAACCATGTCTATATCACGCGGCTGACCGCGCCCCGCGACGCACAGCCCGCCACGCTGCGCGCCGCAACCGAACCACCGGCCGACAATCCGCAGCCCGCACCCGGTGTGGCCGAAGAACGGGCCGCGGTCGAGCGCTGCCGGGAGTATCGTGTCGCGATCGACGGGAAGGAACTCCGCATTCTCCGCGGCGAATTCCACCGGCACACCGAAATCAGCGGCGACGGCGGCAACGACGGGCCGCTGGAAGACATGTGGCGCTATGCGATCGACGTCGCCGGGATGGACTGGATCGGCTGCGGCGACCACGACAACGGCGCCGGCCGCGAATACCCCTGGTGGCTGACCCAGAAGACCACCGACCTGTACCACCTGCCCGGTGCATTCGATCCCGTGTTCAGTTACGAACGGAGCGTCCGTTATCCGGAAGGACACCGCAACGTGATCTTCCCGTACCGGGGCGTCCGCACTCTGCCGCGGCTGCCGATCTCCGACCGCGACGTGTTCGCTCCGGCGCCGGACACCGAGATGCTCTACCGCTACCTGCACAAGTTCGGCGGCATCTGCGCCGTGCACACGAGCGCCACGAGCATGGGGACCGACTGGCGGAATAACGACCCCGAGGTCGAACCGTTCGTCGAGATCTACCAGGGTTGCCGGCAGAACTATGAGCGTCTCGCGGCTCCCCGCGCCCCGACGGCCGACGACGCTATCGGAGGCTGGGAACCGAAGGGCTTCATCAACCTGGCCCTCAAGATGGGCTACCGGATGGCCTTCCAGTCCAGCAGCGACCACCGCTCGACCCACATCAGCTACGCGCTGGTCTATGCCGAGGAGGCCTCGCGGCAGGGGATCTTCGACGCCATGAAGAAGCGTCACGTCTACGCGGCGACCGAGAACATCATCGCCGATTTCCGCTGCACCGACTCCAGCGGCGCGGAACATCTCCTCGGGGACGAGTTCGTCACCGCGGAAGCCCCTACCCTGCGGACGAAGCTGATCGGGACCGCGCCCTTCGCCAACGTGGTCGTCGTCAAGAACGACGAATACGTGCACCAGTTCTCGCCGCGCGCCGCCGAGGTCGAGTTCCAGTGGCAGGACCCGAATCCGACTCCCGGCCAGGTCAGTTACTATTACGTCCGCGGCGAGCAGGAAGACGGCGAACTCGTCTGGGCCTCGCCGATGTGGATCGACTACCGGCCCGCGAAGTGATGGATTGGTCAATGGTCATTTGTCAATGGTCATTGGGGATGCCTCAGATGACAAATCCTCGATGATCATTGACCAAATGACAAATTGCTCCCTGCCGCCGCGCCGCGTTGCGGCCGCACTTTGGATCTGGCTTTCGGTTTCTTCCCCCGCCTGCGCGCACAACCCCGACACAAGCTATGTCCGGGTCAACATCAGCGCTGACTGGATCGACACGCGCTTCTCATTCGACCTTGAAGTCCTGGAACGCGTCGCGCGGCTCGACGCCAACGGCGATGGCAACGTCACGGAGCCTGAATTCCGCCGGGCCGAGCCGGCGATCCGCAGCTTCCTCCGCCGCGACGTCGATTTCGAGATCAACGAATTCATCGAGGACTTCGGCGAGTTCGAGCCCGCCGTCTGGCCGGAACGCATCGCGTCCGTCCCTTACTCCGAGCGGGGGGTAACTCTCGTTCATTTCCCGTTCCGTAAGCGCGTGCAGGAACTGCCGGAGAGCGTCGCGCTGACGTTCAAGGTCTGGGACATTCTCGGCAACCGGCACACCGTGCTGGGGACGTTTCACCGCCCGCCCGACCCTGAATACGAGGTCGTCTACACCTGGTCTGAGCCGGACTTTCTGTATTTCACCGAGTACCTGGAGGGGGACGCGCCGCCGCCCCCGAGCAGCCGCATCCGGGACTTCGTCTGGCAGGGGATGCTGCACATTTTCATCGGCTACGACCACATCCTGTTCCTGCTGGCGCTGATCGTGGTCGACCGCTTTGGCACGCTGCTCAGGATCATTACGGCGTTCACAGTGGCTCACACGATCACGCTGCTGCTCGCCGCGCTGGGCATCGTCTCGCTCCCCAGCCGGCTGATCGAGTCGTCGATCGCGCTGACGATCATGTACGTCGCACTGGAAAACCTGTGGGTCGAAGACAAGGGCCACCGCTGGATGCTGACGTTCTTCTTCGGCCTGATCCACGGCTTCGGCTTCGCCAACGTGCTCGGCAACCTCGAACTCTCGTCAGCCACGTTCGTGCGCTGCCTCGTTTCGTTCAACGTCGGCGTCGAACTGGGGCAGATTGCGATCGTCGCCCCGATCTGGCCCCTCTGGCGGCTCGTGCTCCGTCAGTCGTGGGGTAAGAAGGCGACGAACGTGCTGTCAGTCGCAATCTT
The DNA here is from genome assembly GCA_964633565.1 of uncultured Planctomycetaceae bacterium. Taxonomy (GTDB): domain Bacteria; phylum Planctomycetota; class Planctomycetia; order Planctomycetales; family Planctomycetaceae; genus CAZWGW01. Next base: position 2,661 of record CAZWGW010000296.1, on the reverse strand, counting down.
CGTGTGCGGGCTGGCGTGGTTCGCGGACCGCGCGCTCGCACTGGGCTGGATGCCGTTCTGATATCATCAAGTCCTCACGCAGACGTGCCGTCGTAATGTCCTCCGCACGCAACGATCGCCATTGCTTCGAGGTTAACCATGCGTCTGTTTCTCCTGGCCCTTTCCGCCGCAGCCTGGGTCCCCGGCTCCCTCAAGGCACAGAATGACTCGCCGACAGCCGTCAGATTGCGGGCCGAATCGACTCTCTCGACCGACAACCGTCAGATCCGGCAGTACGCCTTCGACGGCGACTCCGATACTTTTTTTTCGTCGGAGAAACCCGCGGCTGCGAGCGACCAGTTCACGCTCCGATTCGACAAGCCGGTGCGGGTGACGTCGATCGCCGTCACCACCGGGCGTCCGGATGGAACCGATACGCTGGCATCAGGCGTGCTGCAAGTCTCGCCCGACGGCGAACAATTCGAGGAACTGTCGAAGTTCGAGAACGGCGCCGCGCGTTGCGAACTGGAGGCGCGCGAGCTGCAGGCCGTCCGCATTCAGCCCGCGGCGGACCTGGAGCATCCCCTCGTCATCCGCGAAATCACGATCGACTCCGAACCGGCGCTGCAGGTGTTCCAGTACCCGGTCGAGATCGTTGTTAACGTCGACGACGCCCCCGAGATGCGCGAGTGGGCCGAGAACACGGCGCGAATTTGCGAACGCGCTTATCCGCTGATCAACGAGGAACTCAAGAGCGACGGCTTCAAGCCTCCCGCGCTGATCACGATGACGCTGAAGAAGGACTACCGCGGAGTCGCGGCCACGGGCGGCACGCGGATTACCGGTTCGGCGAAGTTCTTCACCGATCACCCGGACGACGTCGGCGCGATGGTGCACGAGACGACGCACGTCGTGCAGCGGTATCGCTCACGGAACAATCCCGGCTGGCTCGTGGAAGGGGTTGCCGACTACGTGCGGTTCTTCAAGTTCGAACCGGGGAACCTCGGCCGCATCAACCCGCGGACCGCGCACTACAACAGCAGTTACCGCGTCACGGCGGCGTTCCTGGCGTATCTCGTCGAGAAGTACGACGAGCAGATCGTCCTGAAACTCAATCAACTGATGCGCGAGGGGAAGTACACCGACGCCGTGTGGGAGGAGTTGACGGGCAAGTCCGTCGAAATGCTCGACGAAGAGTGGCGGGCCACGCTGCCGCAATGAGGCGGCGGCTGCCGATACAATCGCCGCAACCTTGCCGACTGTCCGGGTGCCACTGGCTGTGCCAGTGCCTTGCAAGTTGACGTCGCCCTACATCCGGCACTGGCACAGCCAGTGGCACCCACCCGAGTGAAACTGCGTTTGCCTTGGTCTCAACGGTCGATATCATCAATCGACACCGGCCGATGTACCGTCCCCCCCCCCCCCCCCCCACCCCCCCCAAGCGCGGTCCATACCCGGGCCGGTTGCGGGGCCCAGGGGGAGGCACGCGGGCCTGGGGC
>CAZWGW010000296.1:0-1173 GCA_964633565.1 uncultured Planctomycetaceae bacterium | reverse complement strand
GACACCGGCCGATGTACCGTCCCGCCCACCCGCCACCCTCCCCGCCTCTGCGCTTTCCTTCCCGGTCCGTTCTGCTGAGCCTCGCTGCAGTCCTGCTGTCGTGCGGCCGCCCGCTGACTGCGGCCGATGACGCCGCGCTCAGCTTCAACCGCGACATCCGACCGATCCTCGCCGAGAACTGCTTCGCCTGCCATGGGCCCGACGCCCGGCAGCGGCAGGCCGGACTGCGGCTCGACGTGGGTGAAGGAGCGACGACGCAGCTCGAATCGGGTGTGACGGCGATCGTCCCGGGGAAACCGGGCGAGAGCGAACTGCTGCAGCGCATCACGTCGAGCGATGCGGACGTCGTCATGCCGCCGCCGGAGACGGGGAAGAAACTCACAGACGCACAGAAGGCGACGCTGCGGCAGTGGATCGAACAGGGGGCCGAGTACCAGGGGCACTGGTCGTTCATCCCGCCGGAGCGCCCGTCGACGCCGGACGTGCAGCACGCCGACCGCGTCGCCAACCCGATCGACGCATTCGTGCTGGCGCGGCTGGGACGGGAAGGCGTGCAGCCGTCGCCGACGGCCGACAAAGTGACGCTGATCCGCCGCGCGACTCTCGACCTGACCGGGTTGCCGCCGACGCCCGCCGAGGTCGACGCCTTCCTCGCCGATGAGTCGCCGCAGGCATACGAGCGGCTCATCGACTGGCTGCTCGGGTCGACGCGGTACGGCGAACACCAGGCCCGCTACTGGCTCGACCTGGCGCGCTACGGCGACACGCACGGCCTGCACCTGGACAACTACCGCGAGATGTGGCCCTGGCGGGACTGGGTGATCAAGGCGTTCAACGAGAACATGCCCTTCGACCGCTTCGTGACGGAGCAGCTGGCCGGCGATCTCCTCCCGGACGCGACGCTGGAGCAGCAGATCGCCAGCGGCTTCAACCGCTGCCACATCACCACGAGCGAGGGCGGCTCGATCGACGAGGAGGTCCACATCCGCAACGTGATGGACCGGGTCGACACCTTCGGCCAGGTCTTCTTCGGCATCACGCTGGGCTGCGCGAAGTGCCACGACCACAAGTTCGACCCCTTCACGATGAAGGAGTACTACCAGCTCAGCGCCTTCTTCAACTCGATGGACGGGCCGGACCTCGACGGCAACCGCAAGGACTCGCCGCCCTTCG